>NZ_JBHYVM010000005.1:216290-288390 GCF_042750105.1 Streptomyces sp. NPDC059443
AACATGCAGAGCGCCCCCCGCGTGTGTGGGGCGCGGCGGGGGCCGGATCATTTGGTAGCGGGGACAGGATTTGAACCTGCGACCTCTGGGTTATGAGCCCAGCGAGCTACCGAGCTGCTCCACCCCGCGTCGGTAAACCCAACTGTACGCGACGCGCGGCCCGCCTCACACCAATGTCGCGGCGCGGGTCCGGGTGGAGGTCCGGGAAGAAGCCCCGGAGGGAGCCCGGGAGGGAGCGGAGCCGGTCAGTTCGCTCGCGGATTGGGCTTGAGCAGGGCGAAGACCGCCCCGCTCGGGTCCGCCAGCCATGCGATCCGCCCGACGTCCGGCACGTCCGCCCCGGGCATCAGCACGCTCCCGCCGCTGGTCCGCGCGGTGTCCACCACGGCATCCACGTCGGCGACGGCGAAGTACGGGACCCAGCGCGCGTTCGTCTCCCCCTCCATCAGCGGCGCCACCCCGCCGAAGGAGCCCTCCTGCTGGTCCCCGTCGGCGATGCTGAGCACCCGGTAGGTCATGCCGGGGGCGTCCATGTCCTGCGAGCGCAGCCCGAAGAGACCGCCGTAGAACTCGACCGCCGCCAGCGGGTCCGGCACGTGCAGTTCGACCCAGCACAGGGTGTTGTCGGCGGACGTCAGCCCCAGGCCGGGCGTCTTGGCCGGCTTCCAGATGGCGAAGTCGGCGCCCTGCTGGTCGGTGTACTGGGCGAGCCACCCCTCCCCCATGACGTCCATCGGCTCGACGCGGACGGTTCCGCCACCGTCCCGCACGCCCCGGGTGGTCGCGTCCACGTCGTCGGACTGGAAGTACACCGTCCACGCGGAGCTCGCCCCCGGATCCAGCTGCCCCACCGCCCCGACGGTCTTGCCGTCGATCTGGAAGAACCCGTACCCGCCCGTCTCGGGTCCCAGCAGGTGGAACTCCCAGCCGAACACGGCCCGGTAGAAGGCCGCGGCCCGAGGGATGTCGGGGCTGCCGAGGTCGATCCAGTTGGGCGAGCCGGTGCGGTAGTCGGTGCCGAGCATGCGTTCCTCCTGCGATGCGGTTCCGGGCGCGAGGTACCCGCGTAGGAGCCCCTCACGTGTACCTCCATGGGTACACGTACGGGGCCCCCCACCACACCGCATTCGGCGGGCCCGGGGCCGCGCGGTTCACCCGTACGGGGGTACGGGTGCCACATCGGCCAGGAGGTTCCGGGCCTGGCCCCAGCGGCACGGCGAACCGCCGCACGATCAACACCGGCTGGGCCGGCCGGTGGTACGCGGTCTCCTGTACGGCGCCGGCCCGGACGCAGGTCCCGTGCCTTGACCTTGACGGAGGCCTCGCTCGGGCGAGCGTCGTAGGGTCGGACCCATGACGACGACGCTGATGACGTACGCGGGACCTGGCGAGCCCGATGCCCCGGTCACGCGTACCGGGGGGAATCCGCTGGCCCCGGCGGGGACGGCCTGGCCCGGCTGCGCGACGTGCGGGGGGCCGATGCGGTTCCTGGCCCAGATCGTGCTGGACGAGGAGGGCCGCCCGGTAGCGGCCGAAGGCCTCGCTCAGGGCGGCCGCGCCCAAGGCCGCGTCATGGCGGTCTTCATGTGCTGCAACAACCCCGGCATGTGCGAGGAGTGGAGCCCGACGGCGGGCGGCAACCGCGCCCTGCTGTTCCCCGCCGAAGCCCTGCGGCCGATGCCCGTGCCCGAGCCGGAGAAGGACGGGGACGGGGGCTCCCTCGTCCTCGGGGCCGTCAACTCCGTGGCCCTGGTGGTCATGGATTGTGCCGACTACGGGAGCGCGCGCGAGGAATGGGCCACCCGCGGCGGGAACAGCCCGGCGAACGTCCTGGGGCAGTTGGGCGGAGAGCCCGACTGGCTCCAGGGCGACGAAACCCCCTCGTGCCCGGCCTGCACCCGCCCCATGGACCTGATCGCCCAGCTGGAGGAGGGCCCCGACTACGCCACGGCCATGAACTTCGGCGGCGGGGGCAGCGCGTACTCCTTCGCCTGCGCCCCCTGCGCCCGGGCCGTCTTCCTGTGGCAGTGCTGACCGGACCTAGCTCGACCGGTCCCGCAGCTCCCGCTCCAGCCTGTCCACGGTGTGCGCGAAGGCACGCGGCCGGACCAGGGCCACCGGGGACCGCTTGGCCAGGAGCGTCCAGACCGCCGAACCGTCCTTGCGGACGATCCACAGGACGTCCCCCCGGACCGTCCCCCCGCTCCACGCGTGCAGCGGCCGCTCCTCGACACCCTTGACCTCGTCCCAAGGGACGACGGTCACGCGGGGGTTGATCACCTTGATCCCCGCGTCACCGAGGTATATCCCGACCCGGGTCAGCCTCCAGAGCAGGGTCCAGAGCTTGAGGAGCACGACCGCCACCAGAGGCATGATCACGTACCCCCAGGGTCCCGGTCGGCCGTGGACCGCCATGACCACGGGAACGACCAGGCAGCCCACCGGGAGCGCCAGCAAGGGTACGAAGAACACCCGCATGACGATCGCGGCAGGGTCGCGGTACACCCGCTCCCACTGCTCGGCTGTCATCCAGAACATCCAATCCCACAGATTCGGAGAGATGCCGGGCCGCATTCGTGTCGCTCTCCCCAGCGTGCCGGACATGGTGCCATGACTCGAACGGCATCTCGAACTCGGGTCCTCACCTGTCAGTTCACCCGCCGGCGAGTTCGCGCACCGTGGCCATATCGCTGAACGGGATGAGTTCCTCGCCGACGATCTGGTGCGGTTCGCTGCCCTTCCCCGCGACCAGGACGATGTCGTCCGGCCCGGCGGAGGCCAGGGCGAAGGCGATGGCGAGGCGGCGGTCGGCGAGGCGTTCGAAGGGTGTGCCGGTCGCGGTGAGGCCGGGGGTGATCTGGTCGAGGATCGCCTCGGGGTCCTCGGTACGCGGGTTGTCCGAGGTGAGGACGCAGAGATCGGAGTGGGTTCCGGCGATCTCGCCCATCTCGGCGCGCTTGGTCGTGTCGCGGT
Organism: Streptomyces sp. NPDC059443; assembly: GCF_042750105.1. NCBI lineage: Bacteria > Bacillati > Actinomycetota > Actinomycetes > Kitasatosporales > Streptomycetaceae > Streptomyces > Streptomyces sp. NPDC059443. The sequence continues at coordinate 219,264 of NZ_JBHYVM010000005.1, forward strand.
CCCCGCCGCAGCCGAAGACCGTGATGACCCGGCCGGTGGCGAAGCCCCGGATCGTGGTGAGGACGTTGCGCAGGGAGTCGGGAGAGTGCGCGTAGTCCACGATCACGGAGGTCTTGTCGGGGGTTTCGAAGCGTTCGAAACGGCCCGGGATCGGGGGCATCCGCTCCAGCGCCGCGACGAGCCCGGCCAGGTCGTGGCCCAGGGTGTGGCAAGCCGCCACGGTGGCGAGCGCGTTGGCCACCGAGTACCGGCCGGGGACGGGGATCGAGGCCGGGTACGCGCGGCCGCCGTGGTGCAGGGTGAACCGGGTGCCCGAGGCGTCCATGACGATGCCGGTCGCCCGGTAGTCCGCCTCGGCGTCGAGGGCGTACGTGGTCACCGCGCCCGGCATCATCGCCGGGATCGTGGCGCCGACCGGATCATCGGCGTTGACCACGGCGCGGCGGCACAGCCCCTGGAACAGACGGAGTTTCGCGTCCCGGTAGTTCGCCATCGTGCCGTGGTCGTCCAGATGGTCCTGGGTGAGGTTGGTGAAGACCCCGACATCGATGAACGCGCGGTCCACCCGGTGGGTCAGCAGGGCCATGGAGGTCGCCTCCAGCACCACGCCGGCGACCTCCCGGTCCCGCATGCACGCCAGCAGGTACTGGAGGTCGGGTGATTCCGGGGTGGTCAGGACCGAGGGCGGCATCGGGATCAGCTCGTCGCCGATCCGGCTACCGGCCGTGCCGATGACCCCGACCCGCGCGCCTTCGGCGATCCGGAGCACCGATTCGACCATGTACGAGACCGAGGTCTTCCCGTTCGTGCCGGTGATCGCCACCATGTCCATCCGGCGGCCCGGTTCACCGTAGTAGCGGGAGGAGGCGATCGCGGCCGCCTTCCGGGCGTCCGGCACCCGGACCACGCAGACCTCGGGGTTCGACGCCCGTACCGGTGCCGGGAGTTGCGGCGTTTCGCTCTCGACGAGGACCGCTACGGCGCCTCGTGCGATGGCCGCCGCGACGGACTCGGGACCACCCTCCCGGTGGCCCGGTACCGCGATGAACAGGGAGCCCGAGCTCACCCGGTGGACGTCGAAGGTCGTTCCGGCGGTGACGAGCACCTCGCCGTCGCCCCGGAGCACTTCGTGGTCGTGCCCGGCCAGCATGTCGCTGAGCTTCACAGTGATCCCTTCGAACATGGCGCGCGGCCCGGTCGCGCGACCGTCGCCGGACTGCAGCGGCGGCGGCGTGCCGGCGGCTGCGGTGGTGACGTGGAGCAGGCTGCCCGGCGAGCCGGACGCGAAAGGTCGCGCCCGGCGCGCGGAGCCGTGGTGCCTTTGGGGAAGGGAGGAGGAGAGACGGACCCACCGGGATCCCGGTGGTCACGGGCCGGTGCGTGCGATGCGCGAGGGCGGGCACCCGTGGACGGCGCCGGGGTTCGACGATCCGTCACACGGGGCGAATGCCCCAGCTAGCCGTGGCCGTGCAGGGCGCAGAGGCAGGGCTTCGGCGCCTCGGCCACGGCGGCGGCGGCCGGACCGGAACCGAGCACCGGAACCGGACCCGCCATGACGGCGGCCGGACGCGGCGCCGAGGCGGCCCGCAGGCTCTCGCTCTCAGCACCCAGGTGACTCATGCCGCCCAGTGTACGGCCCCGGACCCGCCGTCCCGGGCGCCTTGCGGACGGCCGCCGAATGACTGGTAGGAAAGTTTCCTGTTTGCTAGCATCCCGCACGGCGGCTTGGCGCGGTGCCCCGATCCCGTGGGCGTGACGCGCTCAGCGAGAGCTCTGACCCGGCCGCTGTGACTCCGTCCCGTCCTGCCCTGCCCGCACGCGGGGCCCGGTCGCGGGGCCACGTACCGGTGCCAGCTCTCGCCACCCCCAAGGCCAGGGAGTCAGGAATGCGCCTGAACACCCAAGCTCCACCCCGTACCGCCACATCGCCCCGCACCGTGGGCGTGGTCATCGCCGCCGTACTCCTCCTCGTCGGCGGCCTGCTGCTCGCCTACCCCGAGCGGGCCGGCGCCGCCGCCGACCCCCTCATCTCCCGCGGCAAGCCCGCCACCGCCTCCTCCACCGAAGGTTCCGACTTCGGCGCGCAGAACGCCTTCGACGGCGACGCCGCCACTCGCTGGGCGAGCGTGGAGGGCAAAGACCCGCAGTGGATCCGAGTGGACCTCGGTGCAACCGCCAACGTGACGCGCGTGCGGCTGAGTTGGGAGGCCGCGTACGCGAAGGCGTACCGGGTCGAGATTTCCGCCGACGGCACCGCCTGGACCCGGCTCGCCAACGAGACCGCCGGGAACGGCGGTTCGGACGACTGGACGGCCCTGTCCGGCAAGGGCCGCTACCTGCGCGTGTACGGAACCGCGCGCGGCACCGCCTACGGCTACTCGCTGCACGAGGTCGAGGTGTACGGCACCCTCGACGGCGGTCCGCCCCCGCAGACCGGCGCCTTCACCGTGGTGGCGGCCGGGGACATCGCCGCCCAGTGCACGGCCTCCGACAGTGCCTGCGCCCACCCCAAGACCGCCGTACAGGCCCAGAAGATCAACCCGAAGTTCTATCTGACGATGGGTGACAACCAGTACGACGACGCCCGGATCGCCGACTACCGCGCCTACTACGACAAGAGCTGGGGCGCCTTCAAGGACAAGACGCACCCGGTTCCGGGCAACCACGAGACGTACGACCCGGCGGGTTCCCTGGTCGGCTACAAGTCCTACTTCGGGGCCGTCGCCTACCCGCAGGGCAAGAGCTACTACAGCTTCGACGAAGGCAATTGGCACTTCATCGCCCTCGACTCCAACTCCTTCGACCAGAAGGCCCAGATCGACTGGCTGAAGGCCGACCTCGCCGCGAACGGCAAGTCCTGCATCGCCGCGTACTGGCACCACCCGCTGTACTCCTCGGGCGGTCACGGCAACGACCCGGTCAGCAAGCCGGTCTGGAACATCCTGTACGGCGCCAAGGCCGACCTCGTGCTGAACGGGCACGACCACCACTACGAGCGGTTCGCCCCGCAGAACCCCGAGGGCAAGGCGGCCTCCGACGGGATCGTCGAGATCGTCGGCGGCATGGGCGGCGCCGAGCCGTACCCCATCGAGAACGTCCAGCCCAACAGCCAGAAGCGGATCAGCGGTCAATACGGCGTCCTGAAGCTGGACTTCACGGACACCGGCTACAGCTGGAGCTACGTCGACACCGACGGCAAGACCCAGGACACCAGCCCGAAGTACACCTGCCACTGATGTACCTGGCGACCACAGGCCGCCGGGACACGTCGGTCCCGCCCCTTTCCCCAGGGGCGGGCCGGCGCATCCCCGGCACCGTCCTGGCACTCGGCGCGGTCAGCCTCGTCACCGACGTCTCCTCCGAGATGGTCACCGCCGTGCTACCGCTCTACCTCGTCCTCGGACTTGGTCTCTCCCCCCTCCAATTCGGCTTCCTGGACGGCCTGCTGAACGGCTCCGCCTCCCTCGTGCGGCTGCTCGGCGGGCACTTCGCCGACCGCGGCCAGCGGCACAAACGGGTGGCCGGCCTCGGCTACGCCCTCTCGGCCTGCTCCCGGCTCGGCCTGCTGCTCGCGGGCGGCGCCACCGGCGGGATCGCGGCGGCGCTGGCCGCCGACCGGGTCGGCAAGGGCATCCGGACGGCTCCCCGCGACGCCCTGATCACCCTGAGCAGCCACCCCGACGCCCTCGGCCGGTCCTTCGGCGTGCACCGGGCCATGGACACCACCGGCGCCCTGCTCGGCCCGCTGGCCGCGTTCGCCCTGCTCTGGGCGACCGCGGGCGCGTACGACACGGTGTTCGTCGTCAGCTTCTGCGTCGGCCTGCTCGGCGTACTGCTCCTCGTGCTCTACGTTCCCGGGCACCGGCATCCCGCTTCGCCGCCCCCGGGCCCGGTCCCCCGTACCGGGACACCGCTGCGCGCGCTGCGCGACCCCGCCTTCCGGCGGATCCTCGCGGCCGCCGCGCTGCTCGGCGCCGCCACCATCGGCGACGCCTTCGTCTACCTCCTGCTCCAGCGGCGCCTCGGCCTGTCCACCGCCTGGTTCCCGCTGCTCCCGCTCGGCGCGGCGGCCACGTACCTGCTGCTCGCCGTCCCGGCCGGCCGGATCGCGGACCGGATCGGGCGCAGGCTGCCGTTCCTGTACGGCCACCTCGCCCTGCTCGGCGCCTACGGGGCCCTGCTCGCCCCGGACCGGGGCCCGGCCGCGCTGCTCCTGGTGCCCGTCCTGGTGCTGCTCGGAGTCTTCTACGCCACCACCGACGGGGTGCTGATGGCCCTGGCCGGGCCCGTGCTGCCGGCCGAGGGCAGGGCGGGCGGACTCGCCCTGCTCCAGACCGGCCAGGCGCTGGCCCGGATGCTCGCCGCGGCGGGCTTCGGGGCCGCCTGGACGGCCTGGGGGCCGGGCCACGCGCTGTGGGCGGCGGTGGCTGCGCTGCTCGCCGCGCTCGCGGGCGGCTGGGCCCTGCTCCCCCGTGTTCCGTCGGGCGGCCCGGGTGCCGGCCCCGGCCCGGCAGCCGCCCCCGTACCCACACCCCTGAGAGGCGGACCGGATGACTGACAGGTTCCCGGGATCCATGCGCCGCCCGACCGGCCCGTGGACCCGTAGCGCCGTCGTGGCGGCCGCGGTGGTGCTCCTCACCGGCGGCTCCATCGGCTACGCCCTGCACGCGGGACACCGCTCGGACGTCACGCGCGCCGCCGCCTCCGACACCTCCTTCGTGCTCGGCGAACCCGCCCTGTACTTCCGGGACTCCGCCACGGGGCGCGTCGCACACCAGCCGCTGTCGGCAGGCTCACCGGCCCCCGTCCCCGGCGAGTCCCGGGTCTCCGGCGGCCCCGTCTGCGACCGGTTCCACGCCGCCGGGCCCACCGCCCTGTGCCTGCGCGCGGAGCCGGGGGTGCTGCCGAAGACGTACGCGATCGTTCTCGACCAGCGGCTGCGCGAGGTGCGCCGGATCACCGTGCCGGGCATCCCGACCAGGGCCCGGGTGTCCGCCTCCGGGCAGATGCTGGCGTGGACGGTGTTCGCGACGGGCGACTCCTACGCCACCACCGCGTTCTCCACCAGGACGGCCGTGCTCGACCTGCGTACCGGATACCTCGTCAAATCCCTGGAGGAGATCCCCCTCACCGTCGACGGGGTCCGCTACCACGCCCCCGACCTCAACTACTGGGGGGTGAGCTTCGCCCGCGACGACAGCCGCTTCTACGCGACGGTCTCCAGCAAGGGGCGTACGTACCTGGTCGAGGGGAACATGAAGGACTGGTCGGCGAAGGCCCTGCGGCAGAACGTCGAATGCCCGTCCCTGTCTCCCGACAACACCCGGATCGCCTTCAAGAAGAAGGTGTCCGAGGACCCGGCCGCGCCGTGGCGGCTGTACGTCCTGGACCTGGGAACCATGCGCGAGACCCCGCTCGCCGAGACGCGGAGCGTGGACGACCAGGCCGCCTGGACGGACGACGGCACGGTCGCCTACGCCCTCCCGGGCACGGACGGCCGCGCGAGCGACGTCTGGACCGTCCCGGCGGACGGCACCGGCGCACCCCGGCTCGCGGTCGCGGGCGGGTCGTCCCCCGTGGCCCGGTGAGGGCAGGCCGGCTCAGCGGCGGTAACCCGGCTTGGGGCGGCCCCGGTCGTCGCAGGGCAGTTGGTCCGCCTTGTAGTCGGCCAGGAAGTCTCGGGTCGACTCCTGCTCGATCTCCGCCATCTGCGTGGCCTTCACGATGATCACACCGCTGAAGGGGCGGTCCACATCACGGATGATGAGCAGGGTCGTGGTCAGCAGCGCGGTGACGACGATCAGGGCGGCGAGCGGGCCCCTGTTGTTGGCGCGGGGCAGGCACAGACCGAGGCCGATCACCGTCACGGCCATGGTCACCAGCATGAACCAGTAGATCAGGCCCGGGATCGTCGGGGTGGACTCGGCCATCCTCGCCTGCCGGCCCAGCGAGCGCTGGTTGTCCGCGTTGACCAGCAGCCCGAAGAGGGGACTGTTGTTGCCGAGCTCCTTGAAACCGGCCCGGAAGTCCCCGCTCCACACGCTGGGCACCGGGGAGCCCTTGCCCTCGGCCATGGCCGGCCATTCCTCGTGCTGGACGGCCCGCGCGTAGCAGACCGCGTCGGCGCGCAGTCGCTGGCGCAGCGCCGTGGGCGCGAAGTCGGCCACTTCGGCGAGGTGGTCCAGCGCGTGGGCCTCCGAGCGCGCCGCGTCGTCGGCCCTCCCGTTGGAGGCGGAGGCGGTGACGAGCATGAAGGCGAGGATGAGGATCGTCAGCGTCATCAGGGGCCCGACGAGGTCGCGTACGCCCATGCCCTCGTCGTCGGCCATCAACCTCGGGCGCAGGTACCGGTTCGCGGCGACGCCCGCGCCGAGCGCGAGGACTGCGACGACCAGGGTGACGATCATGGAGCAGGCTCCCAACCCTTGTGATGGGTGTGATCCTGGTGAGGCCCGCGTCCGGGCGCGGCATCGACCCGCGCGCGGCGCCCGGACACCACCCGTGCGGGCGAGCCGCGCGGCCGCGTCCGGCCCGTCCGGCGTTCAGCCGGTGGGACGGGCCGTGAGCCCTACGATCTCGACGCAGCGCAGCAGCTTGGCCTGGGCACGGGGCGAGTCGGCGGCGGGTACGACGATCTCGCACACGGCGAGGCCGCCGCTGTCGGCGGCCCTGTAGGACAGCGCCCTGACGGACATGTTGTTGAGCATCGCGGAGATGCGCGTGAGGGCGTGGCCCCCGTCCCGGACGGTGACGGTCAGCGTGTGGCAGCCGGTGGAGGTGGCCTCGGCGGGGAGAACGGCGCTGAGGGTCATGGGTGGGGGCTCCTGTCCTGGGCGGGGCGGGGCCCCGAAAAACAAGAAGACCCCTCGCGGGTGCGAGAGGTCTGCGTGCGGGCGGTGGACTGACGGGCGATCGCCCGGTCAGCTCGGGGCCGGCACGCCGGCGCTAATAATCAGCTGGCGCAGCATGCGGAGGATTCTGGCACGGGGCCGCCGGTCCGTGGAATCGCATCTCAGCATGCGGATGCACCACCCCAAGACGCGTCCAGCCGGGCGAAGCCCCGGTCGCCCAATGGCGCACCCGGGTCGCGAGGGGCCCTGGGCGGTGGTGGGCTGGCGGGGTGACCGTGCGGCCGACCGGGGCCGGGGCGGCCGGGCTGAGGAGACACGTCGTGGCGAAGGCCTATCTGGTGGGTGCGGGGATCGCTTCTCTGTCGGCGGCCGCGCTGCTGATCCGGGAGGGGAAGTTCGCGGGCGCGGACATCACCTTCCTGGAGGCCCAGGACCGTACCGGCGGCAGTCTGGACGCCTCCGGAGACCCCGAGAAGGGGTACACCATGCGCGGCGGGCGGATGTTCGAGCTGCACTTCGAGTGCACCTACGACCTGCTCCGCTCCATCCCCTCCCTGGACGCGCCGGGCACCTCGGTCACCGAGGACACCTTCGCCTTCCACGAGGACTTCGCCTGGAACGACAAGGCCCGCCTGGTCGACGCGGCCGGGCGCCGGGTCGACACCCGTTCCATGGGGTTCTCCGAGCGCGACCGGCTCGACCTCGTCGCGTGCGTGGCCACCCCCGAGTCCCGCCTCGACGGCAAGCGCATCTCGGACTGCTTCGCCCCGGAGTTCTTCACCACCAACTTCTGGTACATGTGGTGTACGACCTTCGCCTTCGAGCCGTGGCATTCGGCGATCGAGTTCCGCCGCTACCTCAACCGGTTCGTCCACCTGTTCAAGACCTTCGACACCATGTCGGGCATCTACCGCACCCGCTTCAACCAGTACGACTCGATCGTGCGCCCCCTCCAGTCGTGGCTGCGCGACCAGGGCGTGTCGTTCTCGATGAACACCACGGTGACCGACGTGGAGCTGGCCGAGGGCGACGGGATCACCGTCAGCGCCCTGGCCTGCACGCGCGAGGGCGCCGCCGAGCGGATCCCCGTGGCCCCCGAGGACCTGGTGTTCGTCACCAACGGTTCGATGACCGCGAACTCCACGCTGGGCACCACCGACACCCCCGCCGTACTGGACACCTCCGCGCCCGACGCCTCGTGGCGCCTGTGGCAGACCCTGGCGGCCAAACGCCCGGGACGGCTCGGCGACCCTTCCGTGTTCGACTCCTCCGTCGCGGACTCCACGTGGGGCTCCTTCACCGTGACCAGCCAGGACCCGGTGTTCTTCAAGGCCATGGAGGAGTTCTCCGGGAGCGAGGCCGGGAAGGGCGGGCTGATCACCTTCAAGGACTCCGGCTGGCTGCTGACCATCGTGCTCAACCACCAGCCGCACTTCCACGAGCAGCCCGACGGCACCTTCGTCTGGTGGGGCTACGCGCTGTTCCCCGACAAGCCGGGTGACCACGTCGGCAAGACGATGGCCGAGTGCACGGGCCGCGAGATCCTGACGGAGGTGCTCGGGCACCTGCGCCTCGCGCAGAGCGAGCAGATCCTCGAATCCTCCGTCGTACGGCCGGCGCTGATGCCCTACATCACCAGCCAGTTCCTGGTCCGCAAGGGCGGGGACCGGCCCGAGGTCGTCCCGGCGGGGTCCACCAACCTGGCCTTCATCGGGCAGTACGCCGAGGTCCCGGACGACGTGGTGTTCACCGTCGAGTACTCGGTCCGCACCGCCTGGACCGCCGTGGCGGGGCTGCTCCACCTGGACCGGCAGCCGCCGCCGGTCTACAAGGGCGGCCACGACCCCCGGGTTCTCCTGGAGGCCCTGCACACCATGCACCGCCGCTGAACCGGAGCCGGCGCGGCCGGGGTACCGTACGGCCTTCACCGACAGAGAGGTACGGCCATCGTGACCCGAATCCCGGCCGTGGGCGAAGTCGTGGGCGATTTCTCGCTCCCCGGCGGTCAGCTCACCGAAGACACCTTCGTCCGAGGCGAGTACACGCTCGGCGGGCAGCGCGGCAACCCGGTCGTTCTCGCCTTCTACCCCGGCGACAACACCCCCGTGTGCACGGCGCAGTTGTGCTCCTACTCCGACGGGCTCGAAGCGCTCGGCGCGTGCGGGGCGCAGGTGTGGGGCATCAGCCCGCAGGACGTCGACAGCCACGAGACCTTCGCACGGGCGCGCGGTCTGCGGATGCCGCTGCTCGCCGACACCGACCGCGAGGTGGCCCGCGCGCTGGGCATCGCGGCGCCCGTGATCGGCCTGCGCCGGGCCGTCTTCGTCATCGCGCCGGACGGCACCCTGCACTGGAAGCACGTCTCCACGCTGGGCATGAGGTTCCCCTCCGCCGAGGTGATCGCGGAGCAGCTCGCCGGAGTCACCGCCGTCGGCTGAGCCGGTGTCCAGTTCAGGCGGCGGGGGTCTTGGTGCCCTCGCCGTCGGGCGCGGGCATGAGGCGGCCGACCGATTTCACCATCTGACGGCGGGTCAGGAGGCGGCCGCCGACGGCCATCATCCGGTTGAGGGCGCCGGGGATCACGCTCGGGCCCGGGTTCTTGCGGTCGAGGGTCCTGAGCGTGGTGCGGACCACTTCCTCGCAGGTCTGGAAACTGGTGCCGCCGTTCACCTCGCGCGTGCCGATGACGTCGAAGAACTCGGTGGTCGTCGCGCCGGGAGAGAGCGCGAGCACGCGCAGCCCGGTGCCCTGGGATTCGTACCAGAGCGCCTCGGTGAAGCTCAGCACGAAGGCCTTGGTGGCGCCGTAGACGGCCATGTGGGGAACGGGCTGGTAGGCGCCCATGCTCGCGACGTTGACGAGGATCCCCTTGCCGTGGGCGCGCAGCGGCCCGATGAAGGCGCGGCTGATGTCGACCACCGCGCCCACGTTGACGGCGAGTTCCTGGCGCAGCCGCTCGGGATCCTCCAGGTGGAGCGGCCCGAGGGTGCCGAACCCGGCGTTGTTGATCACGCCGGTGACCGTGATGCCGCGCCGGGCGAGCTCCTCGGAGAGCACCTCTCCGACCCGGTCCACGCCGAGGTCCATCGGTACGGCGGTGGCCTTGATCCCGTGGGCCGCCGAGAGCTCCTCGGCCAGGCTGCGCAGGCGGTCCTCGCGGCGGGCGACCAGGACGAGGTCGGAGCCCCGTGCGGCGAGGCGGCGGGCGAACTCCTCGCCGAGACCGGAGCTGGCTCCGGTGATCAGCGTGGTCTGGCCCCGGTAGTCGACCGCGTTCATGGCGGGTCTCCCGATCGTGTGGTGGTGTACGTCCCCGTGCGGGGCCACCGTACGCGCACCTGGCCGAACAGGCCCCGGAGTCGGCCCGCGCGGGCGGGACCGCGGTGGGTGCGCGCGGACGCGTACGGGCGCACCCACCGCGGTCCCCGGATCAGCGGAGGTCGAAGCTGACGGAGGTGGCCTTGTCGTTCATGCCGTCACCGACATAGGCGTTGTAGCCGTAGTACGTCTGGTGGGCGCCGCGGAAGTCCTTGTGCTCCCAGAGGGTGATGGGGCAGGTGATGCCCTCGGCCGAGCTCACGGTGTCGTTCCAGCCCCACTTGGAGAGGTCGTTGAACTCCGGGTAGCGCCAGTTGCAGCCGACGCTCCCGCGGAAGGTGAACTCGCTGCCGCCGGAGTTGGCGTCGCTCCAGATCCGCCCCAGGTCCTTGTAATCGGCCTGCGCGCCCAGTTCGGCGGCCTGGGCCTTGGTGGCGAAGCAGCCGCCCTCGCCGGTGTCGACCACGTACGTGCAGAAGGTGGGCGCCTTGGGAGCGGGGGCGGGCAGGGGTTCGGCGGCCGATGCCGGGCCTGCGGCGGCCATCGCGAGTGCGGTGGCCGCGAGGGCGAGGGCGGGTCGGATCATGCGCATGGAGTCTCCTCGGAATCGTTGAGAGGGAGCTCGGTCCGCGTACGGCGCCGAGCTCCGGCTCGACTCAACAAGTCCGTCCGGGTCTCCGTCGAGGGGGCGAAAGTGACCGTGGCAAGTTCGGTGCACCTACCACCGATCCCGGGCCCGGCCGCCGACTGGCCCGATCGGGGCGCCACCCCGCCGGGTGGCCCCGTGCCTTGCGCGGATCCGCCGGCGGCGGTGCACGCGGCCGGCAACATACCTGGCCGAAGAGGCACGCACCGGGGCAGGCGGTCACCGGGTCGGCGTTTGTCGCATTCTCCGCGTCCGCCGAGGCGCTACCGCCTGGCGGCCACCGCTTGGGCGAGGGCGTCGGTGACGAGGCGGACGCCCCGGGCCAGGCGGGCCAGTTGTTCGAGCTCGACGGCGTACATCCGGATCGAGTTCTCGATGACCGCGTCGCCCACCCCGAGGGCGGGGAGTTCGGCCCGGCTGGTCTGCAGCGCCACCCGTACGGCCCGCATCTCGTGCTGCACCTGGAGCTGGGCGTGGCGGGCGAGGAGTACGGGGCTGCGGGTCAAGGTCACGTAGCCGGCGTAGCGGGCCGGCAGCAGGTCGCGCAGCCAGCGGACGGCGGTGCGTTCCCAGTCGTGGTTCCCGGGGCGTTTGACCTGGAGGGGCCAGTCCGGGCTGCGCGTGATGAGTGCCGTCTGAGACATTCTTGCCGCTTCCACAGGGTGTAGAGCTCTGGCTCTGATCGGGAGGGAGGTGTTCATGAGGGGTCTGCGGCGGCCTCGGCCCAGGGGTTGGCCGAGGCCGCAAAGGCGCTACGGAATCCGGAAGCCGGACGTGACACCTGGCGGGGCGTGAGGAGGAGGAACGTCACGCCGGGTGTCTGTTCTGGGAGGGCTTGGGGTCGCTCTCCCTGGCATCTTGACGGATGACCGCGCCGCCATCAGTAAACATATATACCGCAGAGTAGGCAAGGGTATGAAAATATTCATGCCTGGACATGGCGTGAATATATTGGCCGGATCGGCCCCACAAACAGCCCTAGAGGAAGAATCCGTGCTGGTCAGCGGCCTGCTCGTAGCCTTCGAGCCGCGCCTGTGTCCGCTCGGGATCGGCGTCCGCCATCGCCTGGAGCAGCGCCGCCGACAGGATGCCCGGCGCCGCGTAGGAGTCGAAGACCAGCCGCGACCCCGTACCGGCCGTCAGCGCCACGTCGGCCTCGTCCACCAGCGGCCCCAGCGTGCGGTCCGTGATCAGCGCGACGCGCAGTCCGGCGCTGCGGGCGGCCCGCAGGGCGGCCAGGGTCTCCTTGGCGTGCCGGGGCATGGCGAAGGCCAGTACCCAGCTGCCGCCCGCCGCACGGGCCTGCAACAGCGCGTCGTAGGCGACGCTGCCGCCGCCGGTCACCAGGCGTACGTCGGGGTGGATGCGGCGGGCCGCGTACGCGAAGTACTCCGCCAGGGAGACCGAGATCCGCAGTCCCAGAACCGTCAACGGCACCGAACGGGCCAGCTCACGGCCGATGTCGAGCACCTGGTTGGTGTCGGCGAAGAGCCTGCGCACGTTCTCCAGGTTCTCGATCTCGGCGTCGACGGCGGCCTGGAGCTCATTGCGGCGGGTCTGCTCGCGGCCGTCCGGGGCGCCGGCCACCGCGCTGAGCGCGATCGGCTGGAGCACCTCGCGCAGGGCCGGATAGCCGCTGAACCCGAGGGAGGCCGCGAACCGGGTCACCGACGGCTGGCTCACACCGGCCCGCTCGGCGAGTTCGGTGATCGAGAGGAACGCGGCCTCGGTGAGGTGGTCGACCAGGTACTGGGCGATCCGGCGCTGCCCCGGGGAGAGGGGATGTCCGTCGAAGAGAGCCTGGACCCGGTCGACCGGGACCCGCTCGTGATCGGCCGCTTGCCCGCTCGGCGTGATCGCGGCCGCCTGTGCGCGCGCCTGCTGCCCCGATGACACCGAAGGTCCTCCCTCTCGCACCCATCCCGTTCCAACATAGCTCACAGCACCCGGATGACCAGCGCTCTTACCGCCGGCCGACCCCCCGTCAGGCCCAGCGCCGGCGGGGCGGAGAGGAGGCCCCGTCAGCCGTCGTTGGCGTCACCCGCCCTTGGCCGCGAACGCGCCGCCGTCACCGAAGGCCAGCCGCGCGAAGCGCTCGCCGATCCGGCGGTGGGCGGCGGGGTCCGGATGCACGTCGTCGGGCAGCGGCAGTTCGGCGAAGTCCGCTTCGCCGTAGAGCGAGCGGCCGTCGAGGTAGTGGAGGTTCGGGTCCTGGGCCGCCCGCCGAGCCGTGATGCGGGAGAGTTCGTCGCGGATGACGGACAGGGTGAGCCGCCCGGCCGGAACCTCCGCCGGGTCGCCCAGGGCCCGGAAGCCCAGCTTCCCGCCGCTGAAGTCCGGCGCGATGGGCCCCGGGGTCTCCTCCTGGATGGGACACAGGACGGACGAGACCACCAGCAGCGGCGTGTCGGGGTGTCCTTCGCGCAGCGTGTCGAGGAATCCGTGGACCGCCGGCCCGAAGGCGCGCAGGCGCATCAGGTCGGTGTTGACCAGATTGATGCCGATCTTGACGCTGATCAGGTCGGCGGGCGTGTCCCGCATGGCGCGGGCCGTGAACGGGTCGAGCAGGGCGTTGCCGCCCAGTCCCAGGTTGATCAGCTCCACGCCGCCGAGCGCCGCGGCCAGCGCCGGCCAGGTCGTGGCCGGACTCACGGCGTTGGATCCGTGGCTGATCGAACTGCCGTGGTGCAGCCAGACCCTGCGACCGAGGTCCGGCGCGGGCTCGACCGGGGCGTCGGTGCGCAGGGCGATCAGCTCGGTGACCTCCGTGTGCGGGAGCCAGATCTCCACGTCCTTCATCTCGTCCGACAGGCCGTCGAACCGCAGGGTGCCGGGTGGGCCGGGCGTGAACTCCGAGGCCTGGGTGACCATGTCGACGACCGTACGGAGGTTGCCGCCGGGCACGCTGCCCCGCCCGGCCGGACGGCCGTCGACGAGCAGGTCGTACACCCCGTCCGGCCGCGCCGGCGCGCCCCGGTAGGCGGTCTTCGTGGGGAGCGCGTCCAGTTCGACGACGGTGGCGCGGGTGCGGAAGACCAGACGGACTCCGGAGGGCTGGGCCTCGACCATGGCGAGGTACGGGTCGGGGAACTGTGCGCGGGCCCGGGCGGGCAGCCGGTGGGGCAGCACGCCGTGCGCGGTGCGTTCCACGTCGAGCGCCCCGCGCAGGAGGCCGGGTTCCACGGGGGTGGTGATCAAGTCGGTCATGATCGTCCACCATACGGACCCAGACCCTCCGGCAGGCGCCCGGTGTGCACCACCCCGAGGGTCTGGGTGGCGCGCGTCAGGGCCACGTAGAGATCACTGGGCTCGTGGTCCGCCGGTTCCACGACGATCACGGTGTCGAACTCCAGCCCCTTGGCCTGGCGCGGCTCCAGCAGCACCACGGGGCGGGTGAGGTCGGGCTCCTCCCCCGCGCGCACGCCGGGCAGCGCGGCCGCCAGCGCCTCGTGCAGCGGGCGCGGGGCGATCACCGCGAGCCTGCCCTCGGCCGGGGTCCCCTCCCGTACCGCCTCGGCGACCGCGGCCGCCGGATCCCCGGTCGCGCGCACCCAGGGGCGCCGGCCCGTGGAGCGGATCGAGCGCGGCGGTTCGAAGCCGGGGTGGCGGGCCCGGAGCACGGCGGCCGCCACGTCCATGATCTCGGCGGGCGTGCGGTAGTTGACGCCCAGGCGCACGAGCTCCCAGCGGTCCTCGACGTAGGGGGCCAGGACCTGCTGCCAGGAGCCGCAGCCGGCCTCGTCGCCGGTCTGGGCCGGGTCGCCCACCAGGGTCATGGAGCGGGTCGGGCAGCGCCGCATCAGCAGGCGCCACGCCATCGCGGACAGCTCCTGCGCCTCGTCCACGATCACGTGCCCGAACGCCCAGGTCCGGTCAGCGGCGGCCCGCTCGGCGGCGCTGCGGTGGTCGTCCTCCTCCTGCCGCTCCGCCATCCGCTCGGCGTCGATGAGGTCGTGGGCCGCGAGGAACTCGTTCTCCATGTCCTCGAACTCGTACGACTCCGACCCCGCGGACAGGTCGAGGACGCCCTGCGCGTACGCGACGCGCTCCAGGCGCTCGCGCTCCTCGGCGGCGCGCCGCGCGGTGTCGTCGACCCCGAGCAGCTCGGCGGCCTCGTCGAGCAGCGGGACGTCGGCCGGTGTCCAGTCCGCGTCCCCCGTCGTCGTGCGGCGGATCAGCTCGGCTTCCCGTACCGGGAGGTGCGTGGGGTCGGCGAGGTAGTCGGAGATCAGCTGCCGCGGCGTGAGCGGCGGCCACAGCGTGTCGATGGCGGCGTGCACCTCGGCGCTGGTCGCGATCTCCTTGCCCAGCTGCGCGATGTCGTCCGGGCCCAGCAGGTTGGGGCCGCCGTAGGGGTCCGCGCCGAGCCGGTCGGCGAGCTGTTCGGTGAGCGCGTCGATGATCCGGAAGGCGAAGTAGGGGCGCGCCAGGTTGTGCGGCAGCCCGGTGGCGCGGGCCCGGTCCCGGGCCTCGTGGGCCATGGTCCGGTCGAGCAGCAGGGTCCCGTAGTCGTCGTGGTCGATCTCCAGGGCCGGTTCGGGCACCAGATCGGCTTCTTCGCCGCTGCCCGCCGGTACGGTCTCGGGCAGCGCCTGCCGGTCGCGCACGACCTGCGCGAGGACCTCCGCCATCGCGGCGCGGCCCTTGACCGCGGCGGCGCCGGGTCGGTCGGCGGCCGTCGCGCGGACGCCGGGGAAGAGTTCGCCGGGGGTGGCGAGCAGTACTCCGGTCTCGCCGAGGGCAGGGAGCACCTCGCCGATGTAGCCGAGGAAGGCCGGGTTCGGCCCGACGATCAGTACGCCGCGCTTGGCGAGCAGCTCGCGGTGCGCGTAGAGGAGGTACGCGGCCCGGTGCAGGGCCACGGCGGTCTTGCCGGTGCCCGGCCCGCCCTCCACGACCAGGATCCCGCGGTGGGTGGAGCGGATGATGCGGTCCTGTTCGGCCTGGATGGTTTGCACGATGTCGTGCATCCGGCCGGTGCGGGCGGCGTCGAGCGCGGAGAGCAGCACGGCGTCCGCGTCGGCCCCTTCGTGTCCCGTGCGCTCGGTGTCGGCGAGGTCGAGGATCTCGTCGTGCAGGGCCGTGACCTCGCGCCCCCGGGTGGTGATGTGGCGGCGCCGGCGCAGCCCCATGGGGTGATGGCCGGTCGCGAGATAGAAGGGGCGGGCGGCATCGGCCCGCCAGTCGAGTACGAGGGGCGTGCGCTCGGCGTCGTCCTGCCTGATCCCGATACGGCCGATGTGGTGGTCCTGCCCGTCGGAGAACTCCAGCCGGCCGAAGCAGAGGCCGTTCTCTCCGGAGTTCAGAGCGGAAAGCAGACCGGATTGCTCGGCGACCAGGACATCCCGCTCCAGCCGCGCCTGAAACCCGGTGCCGGCCGCGCCGAGGGCCGCTTGGACGGCATGTTCGGCCTGGTCACGCAGGTTGTCGAGGCGCGCGTAGAGGGCGGTGATGAATTGCTGCTCATTCCGGAATTCCTCGGTTGACAATTCCACTCCTGACGCGATATGGTGTCCTCATAAGCTTCTTCACGTCATCGCTCTGCGAGGATGTGAAACGTCAAATATACGCAGACGAACACCCCGGCCGTCAATCGGTCCGGGGTGTTTTTGCGTTAGTCCTGATGATCGGGCTTATTCGTGGCTTATTCGGTCCGCAGCATCCGGACCTTCTGATCGCGGAGGTCGTAGCGGGCCGCCACGACGGCCAGTCGGCCGGTGGCTATTCTGCGGGCGATGTCGGGCTCCGCCGCCAGCCGGGCCCGGGTGCTCCGCGCGTGGGCGTCGATGGTGGCGGCGATCCGGGCCGCGCCCTGAAGACCGTGGTCGATGGAGGGGCGGATCTGGTCGGCCAGGTACTGGATGTGGGCGGGCAGCCGGGCGCCGGTCTCATCGGCGTGCACGGCCGCGCCGACGGCCCCGCACGACTCGTGGCCGAGGACCAGGACCAGCGGGACGTCCAGCTCCAGGACCCCGTACGCGATGCTGCCGAGCACCGCCTCGTCCAGCACCTCTCCCGCCGCGCGCACGGTCAGCAGATCACCGAGCCCCTGGTCGAAGACCAGCTCCGGCGGCACCCTGGAGTCCACGCAGCCCAGCACGATCGCGAAGGGGTGCTGCTCCCGGGCCGCCCGGACACGTACCGAAGGCGACTCATCGGGGTGCCTCTGGCAGTACGCCGCCCAGCGGCGGTTTCCGGCCGTCAGGCGGCGCAACGCCTCGTCCGGGGTGGCGGGACGGGGACCGCCCCCGGATTCCGCGCCCGTGGCCGGTCCGCCGGAGGGGGCATCCGCGGAGGCCGGGAAGGCGGAGCCGAGGCCGAGGACGGATCCCGCGGCGGCGGTGCCGACCAGGGCCGTACGGAGGAGGGTCCGGCGGCTGGGCGGGGCCACGGGCGCGGCTACGGGTGAAGCGGCAGGTGAAGTGACGTATGACGTCCGTGTGTTCGAAGACATTGGGGGACGCTATCCGCGCGCTCCGCCATCTGGGGCCACACTGGCCGGATTTGGCGAATTTCCACCTGGATCCCGGCGCAGATCGGACCTCCGGCCCGGGGGCGGGTCCGGGTCCGGAGGCCGGGTCCGGAGGCCGGGTCCGAAGGCCGGGTCCGAAGGCTGGGTCCGAAGGCTGGTGGCACCCGGCTCGCCCCGCGATCGTCAGCCCGTGCCCAGCCGGTGCACGGCTTCCCGCCGGGCGACGGAGGCCGGGCCGACGGTGCCGGGCCCGTAGCGGGTGTTGAGGGCGTCCATGACGGGCTCCGCGCGCAGCCGGTTCTCCCGCTCGGCGTCCAGCGAGAGCTGGGTGGGGGCGTGGTGCCGGTCGCACAGGTCCTCGGCGGTCACCGTGACGCGGCGGATCCGGGCCCGCTGGAGGGCGAGGGCGTCCAGGCACTGGTAGACGGTCGCGCGCAGGTCCTCGGTGTGTGCGGAGGCGGCCGGAAGGGCGCGGGTGCACGTCACCTCGGCGCGGTCGGCGAGGCGCACCCGGACGGTGAGGGAGCGCGCGGCCTCGCCGCGGCCGCGCAGCCGCGTACCGAGCCCGGCGGCCAGCCCCAGCGCCTCGGCCCGCAGGCGGGGGCCGTCGAGGGTGTCGGCGGTGAAGTCCGTACGGGCGCTGGTGGACCTCGGGAGGAGTCCGGTGCGGGGTGTACGGGGGTCGGTGCCGCGGGCGCGTTCCTGGAGTTCGCGGCCGGCCCGGGCGCCGAGGATCCGGGCCACCGTGGCCCCGGGCGCGGCCGCCAGGAGTCCGACGGTCGACAGGCCCAGGCCCCGGAGGGCCGCCGCCTGGGCGCGGCGGATGCCGTACAGGTCCTCCACCGGCAGCGGGTCCAGGAACGTCGCGGTGCGAGACGGCGGAACGTAGAGCAGGCCGGTCGGACCGGGATGGGCGGAGGCCATCGCGGCGACCGCCCAGGACCGGCCGATGCCCACCGACAGCGGCATCCCGTACAGGGCCGCCGCCCGGAGCCGGAGCCGTTGCGCCAGCTCGACAGGTCCCACCCCGAAATAGCGCAGCGCGCCGGCGACCTCAGCGACCGCGGCGCGGGGCGGCAGGGCCTGGAAGACGGGGGTGAACCCGGGCAGCAGCTCCAGCAGTTCGGACAGTCCGGCGCCTCCGGCACCCCCGGCGGCTTCGCGGGACATGATCCGTACGTGCCACAGCGTCGCCGTGTCTGAGCACTTCACGGCGGTGGCCTCCTCGCTGCCTCTTGCTGTTCTCGGGTGCCCCGCCCTGCTTCCACTGTAGACCTGGTTCGAATGTTTGTGCGAATGATTTCGCCAGGCAAGGCCTCCTCGCCGTTCGGGAACGCGCGCGGGCTCGCGGCCGTCTCTACCCCCGGGTGGTGCGAGGAGAACCGGCCGCCGTCGACCGACCGACAGGAGCCCTCCATGCCCGCGCTACGCCGCCCGTCCCGCGTAACGGCGATCTACCTCACCCTGGCCGCCGTATTGCTGGCCGGCGTCTTCGCCGTTCGGCAGGGCACGGCGGCGGGCCTTCTCCCCGAAGCGACGTGGGGCGACCGGCAGTACCAGGACGTGCTGCACTGGTCGGCGTTCATCCGCGTCAACAATTGGTCGCACGCCGCCGAAGCGGATATCCAGATGGGCAAGGCCGAGTCGATCACACTCAAGGCGTACGGCGAGGACGCCCACGGCACCACGCACATGGACCCCACCACCTTCACCCTCACCCCCGACGGGAAGCTCACCGGGCGCCGACTCGCCGGCACTGACTGACACTTGACGCCGCTGAACAACACTTGACAGGTGACCGCTCGACCGCGGGGTGCTCCGGGGCGGCCAGGCGCTCTTCGTCCCCCGCCGCTCCACCTGCGCCCTGCTGCCCGAGCCCGGCTCCCGGCACGCGGTGCTGCGGATCTCGGCACCACGGGTACGTCTCAGCCCGGCGAACCGGGGCTGGTGTAGCCGAGGGACCTGAGGTCGGCGGAGCGGGTCCCGGCGGGCTGGAGGTCCGCGTAGGGGTGGAGGCGCGCCCCGCTGGTGCCGTTGGCGAGGGTGCGCGCCGGGGCGGCGCCCTGGGCGGGGGTGGGGGCCGGACCGGCGCGGCCGAGGAGGGCGAGGGCGGCCTCGGGGCCGTGGTCGCGGCGGGCGGCCGCGACCTCCTCCAGGTCCCAGACCATCCGGCCGACGACGGTACGGCGCGGGCCGCGGGCCTCGACCGTACCGCGGACCAGGAGCAGTCCGGAGTGGAAGACCGTGTGGGCGCAGGCTTCGTGGCTGTCTTCGAAGAAGGCGATGTCCACGAGGCCGTGGCCGTCCTCCAGGGTCACGAAGATGACGCGTTTCCCCGAGGGGATCGGGGGCGTCTGCGTAGAGGCCCGGACGCCCGCGACGAGCACCTGGCGTCCCGGGCCGAGCGCCGCGAGGTGGGCGGAGTCGGTGGCGCCGATCTCGCGGAGCAGCCGGTGGTGGTGGTCCATCAGGTGCTGGGAGACGTCGATGGACAGGACCTCGATCTCGGCGGCGAGGGCCTCGCGGCTGCTCATCTCCGGCAGTCCCGAGGATCCGGCGGTGACGAGTTCGCCACCGAGGGCGAGTTGGCCGTCGGTCGCGCGGGCCCGGGTGTGGCGGTGGAGCTCGGCGACCTGGAGCAGCAGGTCGCGGCGGGTGAGCGGGCCGCGCAGGGCGTCGAGGGCGCCGATCCGGATGAGGCGCTCGGCGATCGGCAGGGCCGGGCGGGCCCGCTCCCAGAAGTCCTGTAGTCCGGCGTACGGCCGCCCGGCCGCGATCCGGGCCACCTGTTCCTCGCTGATCCCCTTCACCGAGGACAGCGAGATGCGCACTCCCCACGCACCGTCCGGCACGCGCTCGACGTGGTAGCCGGGCTCGGAGCGGTTGACGTCCACGGGCAGGACCGGGACGCCGTGGCGGCGGGCGTCGGAGACGATCACCCGGGCGGGCCACATTCCGGGGTCGTGCTCCAGCAGGCCGGCGTAGAGGGCGGCGGGATGGTGGGCCTTGAGCCAGGCCGACTGCAGGGCGGGCACGGCGAAGGCGACGGCGTGCGCGCGGCAGAACCCGTACGCGCCGAACGCCGCGACGATCCCCCAGACCTCGTCGAGGACGGCCGGGCCGTAACCGCGGGCCCCGGCCTCGCGCCGGAACCACGCCTCCACCCGGGGCAGCCGGTCGGGGCCGGCGAGGGCGCGGCGGGCGAGCTCGCCCAGCGCCCGGTCGCAGCCGGTCATCACCGCGAAGATGTCGATGATCTGTTCGTGCCAGATGGTCACGCCGTAGGTGTCGGCGAGGACGGGCTCCAGGTCGCGGTGGGGGTAGCGGGGGGCGGCGCCGTGGCGGGCCGCGATGTAGAGGGCGGGCATGCCGCCCTGGACCGGGCCCGGCCGGAACAGGCTGATGTCGGCGATGACGTCCTGGACGCCGCGGGGCTGGAGGCGGCCCACGAGATCCTGCTGGCCGGGGCTCTCCAGCTGGAACATGCCCACGGTCCGGGCCTCCCGGATGAGCTCGAACGCCTCGGGGTCGTCCAGCGGGACGTGGTCGGGGTTGTCGAGGTCGAGCTGGCGGCCGGTGGTGCGGCGGATCTCGGCGACGGCGTGCGCCATCGCCGACTGCATCCGTACCCCCAGGACGTCCAGCTTGACGAGGCCGAGGGCTTCGACGTCGTACTTGTCCGCCTGGACCATCGGGTACCGGCCGCCCGGGGTGGGCTGCACGGGCAGCCGGTCCAGCAGGGCCGCGTCGGAGAGGATCACTCCGCACGGGTGCATGGCGTAGCCGCGCGGCAGGGCGTCCAGCCCCTCGGCGAGTTCCCACAGCGGGCCGAACCCGTCTGCCTCGGCGGCGAGTTGTCTGAGCTCGGGAAGTTCGGCGAGCGCGCCGCGGATGTCGCAGGCCCGGATGTGCGGGAACGATTTCGCGATCCGGTCCACCACCTGCGGGGCCAGTCCGAGGGCGAGACCGGTATCGCGCAGGGCGTGCCGGGCCCGGTACGTCTCCGGCATCGCGGCCACGGCCACGCGTGCGGGGCCGAAGCGTTCGATGATCCTGTCGTAGACCTCCAGCCGGCGGGCCGACTCCACGTCGAGATCGATGTCGGGGAGCGAGGCCCGCCGGACGCTGAGGAACCGTTCGAACAGCAGGTGGTGTTCGAGGGGGTTGGCCGTGGCGATGAAGAGCGCGTGGTTGACCATGCTGCCGGCGCCGGAGCCACGGGCGGCGACCCGGATGCCCAGGGCCCGGATGTCGGCGACGACCTGGGCGACCGCCAGGAAGTAGGACTCGAAGCCCATCTTCCCGATCACGGAGAGCTCGTACTCCAGCTGTTCGACCGCCCGCCGGTCGCGGTCCAGGCCGCGCGCGAACATCCCCTCCTCGCAGCGTCGGCGCAGGAAGGCCGCGGCGCCGCCCGGGCCGGGGTCCGCGCCCACCACCTCCGGCTCGGGGAAGCTGCGGCGCCCGAGCTTTCCGGGCCGCGCGATGCCGAGTCCGGCCACCGGATCGATCACGCACTGTTCCGCCGTACGCACGGTCTCCGCGAGCAGCTCCGCCGCCCGGCCCCGGCCCGCTCCGGCCGCCTCCGCGATCCGCTCGGCGGCCGTCGACATCGCGGCCGGGCCCTTCAGCCAGCGCTCGCCGCAGTCGAGCCGGCGGCGGTCGACGGGGCGCAGCAGCCGGGCCGCGTCCAGGACGTCGGCGAGCCGGTGCTGGGCGGGGTCGGCGTAGCGGACGGCGTTGGTGAGGACCGCGGGGATGCCGAGCCGGTCGGCGAGTCCGAGGGTACGGGCGGCCAGGCGCAACGAGCCCGGTCCGGTGCCGGGGAGTCCGTACCAGAGCACCTCCAGGCGCAGGCCGGGGCCGACGGTCTCGCGCCACGGGGCGAGGAGCCGCTCGGCCAGGTCGGTCCGGCCGGCCGCGAGGGCCCGTACGGGCTCGGACGCCGGGCCGAGCATGACCGTCAGCCCTTGGTCCGCGTACTGCCGCAGCGCGGGCCAGGAGACGACCGGCGGCCCGTCGGCGGTGCCCGCGTGGGCGGCGGAGACCAGCCGGCACAGCCGGGCCCAGCCGCCCGTGTCCCGCGCGAGGAGGGTGACCCGCAGCGGCGGCTCGACGACGTGCGCGCCGCCCCTGGCGGGCGTACGTGGTCGGGGGTGGGGGTGGTACTGGGCGTGGGGCTGGGCGTGGGCGGCGGATACGCCGATGGCGATGGCGGCGGATGCGAACGGGGCGACGGCCACGTCCACGCCGAAGACCGGCCGGATCCCGGCCCCGCCGGCGGCCTTCGCGAAGCGGACGGCACCGGCGACGGTGTCGCGGTCGGTGAGCGCGAGGGTGCCGACATCCCGCTCGGCAGCCCGTTTCACCAGGTCAGAGGGGTGCGATACGCCGTAGCGGGCGGAGTAGCCGCTCATGGCATGAAGGTGCACGCCGACGCCCATGCGCCACCTCCGATCGACTGGCCACCCCTTTCCAGCCACCCTGGCCAGATGCGTTCACCGTATCGAACAATAATCGAACAGTGCGACTCTGGTCGCCTGGGCGAATCAGCGGGCCGGCCTGATGAGACTTAGCGTTCTAGTCGGCATGCGAGGTGGACAACGCCCGCCTCTACCAGCGATGACTTCGACGAAATGCCTGTGCGGTCCGTCCCGGGTCTACTGTGCTGGCTGCATGGACTCAGCAGAGTCACGAGATCCCGGACTCCAGCCCGTGTGGTCGCACCTCTGCACCCTTGACGATCTTGTCTTGCATCATGGCGTTGATCCGGCTGCCTCCGGATGCCTGGATACGGGTCCGGGATGGGCACGGCGGTGGACGGCGAGGTGGAAGACCTCGGGCGCCGAGGTGATGTGTTCCGTTCGAGACCTCAGCAGCAGGCCTGCCTGGCCTTGGACTTCACCGGTGGGATGGGGGAGGTGCTGTCCCAACCGTTCAAGCTTCGGTTCTCCGTCGATGGCGGCTGGATGGAGCACACACCGGACTTCCTGGCGGTCCTCCCTGGGACGGCGATTCTCATCGATGTCCGGCCAGGCCATCTGATCAAGGACCGGGATGCGATGAAGTTCGCCGCGGCGGCGGTGGACGCGGCCGCAGCAGGGTGGCGCTACGGGGTGGTGGCGGGGTGGCGCCGTCAGGTGGGTGCGGGGCTCGACGCGCTGTCCGCGCGGCGTCGCCCGATGGCCGATCCCCTCGACCTCCAAGGCCAAGTCCTCGATCTGGTTGAGGAACGCCCTCGGCTGTTCGGGGACCTGGTCGCAGCGACGTCGGTGCCGGCGGCCGCCCGTGCGTACGCCATGCGTCTGCTGTGGCACCGACGGCTGGCCATGGACTTAGCCCAGCCGCTCGCAGACGCCACCTGGATCTATCCCGCCGGGAGGACGGTGTGAGCGCAGCACGGCAGCAACCTCGTCCCGAAGACCTGGACGGCATTCAGCTTGAGCAAGCGAGGCTTCGAGCGGCGCACCTGCTCGAAGTGGAGACGGGATACCGCAGCGGCAGCCGGTACTGGGCCCTACCAGGTGAGCCCCGACCTGCGTACGACCCGGCTCGTACGTCCTTGGGGAGCGTCGCCGGGCGAAGGTGGCCGAGCTGGAGGCGATGAGACGCCAGGAGGCCCGGCACCTGGGCCTTGTTTCGGTCAGCGAGCGCACCCTGCAGCGGATGGCCGCCCGGTACGCTGAGCATGGGCTGATCGGGATGGCGGACGGACGGTGGACCCCGACGCCGACCGGGCACCGGGTGATCACCAAGGAGGTCGCGGAGGCGATCCGGGCAGTGCACGCCGAGTCGTTGCACCGATCGAAGCTGAGCATGAAGACCCGGGAGCGGCTGGTCCACCGGTACGTGCGGGAGAAGTTCTCCGGGAAGGAGGTTGCGCGGCCGTAACAGCCGGCTTCCCGCGGTGAAGGGCCACCCGCTCTACGACCCCGTAGGTGGCCATGTAGCCACGATCACCTCGTTCGACCTGACTGGCCTGCCGCTCCTTGACCGCCCACTCAACGCGACCGCACCGCACATCGACGTGAAGGTGCCCTCTCCGGGAGACCAAGGCACCGCCCAGCTCAAGGTCGTCCTGTACGTACCTCCCCATTCAGGAGCAGTGACTCCAAGTGCTCCCAGTGGCCGGTGACGCCGGCCACTGGAGGGTGGTGTCGAGGTCGCGCGGGAACGGGTCCCGTGGCGGGCCGTGCAGCGGGCTCAGGGGTTGTCGTACCCCGCTCTTATGCTCGCCCGATGACGGCTTACGAAGGCACCCACCCCACCGTTCTTGTCCGAGTGGGCGACCAGCAGGCACAGATCGACGAGCAGCTCGCACCCGCCATCCAGGCCATGTGGGAATGCGGGTTCGACACTTACACCTGTTGCCAGGACGTGGGTGAGAGCAACGCGGACTGGCCGGCGAAGCTGCCGCACATGGCGGAGTGGGTGGAGTCCAGGCGCGGCTGGATACTCGTCGACTTCCCGGTCGACAGCGGCCTCGCCTTCCTCTCGGCCGTGGCGAACGCCGGCCCGCGGGACGCGTTCTACGTCCGGATGACGCACTGGGCGGCTCCGGACGCGTGGGACGTGACGGTCAAGCCGATGGACGTGGCGATGTTCGAGGAGGAGCTGCCATCGAGGTTTCGCCTACAGCTTCTCCAGGTGAGCTTGCCGGCGTACGATCTGCCGGAGCTGATCCGGCGCCTTCACGAGCACGCTGCGGACCGCTCGGTATCGCCCGCCCCCACCGACTGGAGCACCGTCGGCCGATAGGGCCCTTTTGTGAGAGTCCCGGTCCTGTGGGATCTGGCGTCGCCATGCCGATCACAAACCAGCAGGTAGCGGGACACGCGTTCCTGCGGCAGATGTACGACGACTCATATTTCCAGATCGTGTAGTCGACCAAGGTAAGGCGATCCTGCTGAGGCTGTGCGAACGAATGGAGACCGAGAAGCCGTCCGACCTGGGGATCTTGTATCCGCTCACCCAGGCCGCGACGGAGGAATTCAACCTGCTGGAGCGGGAGTTCGCGGCGGCCGGAAGCGGGATCGAGACGGCTGCACGTGAGTGGATCTGTGACGAGTTTCGTCGCGTCGCGTCGGCATACGGGTTCACGGATGCGGATTCGGAGATGCTGGCCGCTGGCCAGGGCTGGTGAACGATGGCGGGACCGCGCCCTCGACGTTCTGTGGGCCCTCATCCGCGACCAAATCCGATCGCCAGTCCAGCCACCGCGGCCGGGCGTGACACCCACCGCACGAACCCTGTCGGCCTGGTGAGGGTAGGTTGATCACCAGGTGGCCGGAGGCCCTGGGGAGGAGCTGCTGTGACAGAGATCGAGGTCCCGAGTCCTGAGCCCGACTGGCAGCCGGCAACGCAACCGCCCTACTACACCGGCAAGAACCCCGCCAACCAGTACAGCGTCTGGCAGCACTCCGCTCCACTGTTCCAGATGATCGGAGCGCTGGCGCTGTCGGTACAGTCCATTGCCCAGCGGCTACGTCTGCACGTGGAGCGGTCGTGGGACGGGCTCGACGAGCTGGACGTCGTTCTGTTCCGGCTGGACGGTTTCAGCTTCGCGATCAGCAAGCACGATGGCAATCCACTCGGCGTGTCGTACGTCTGGCTCACCCAACCGCACGAGCGGGCAGACACGGCCCTGGATGCCCTCCTGACGGTAGTCGGGATCGGCGAGGACGCCGTCGCGTTCCGCGGAGACGCTCATGATTTTCGGGCAGAGCGGATCGCCACAGCACCGGAGACCGACTCCCCTGACGCGGTTTCGGCCATCACTTTGCCGGCCTCGCTGTGGGCAAGGTTCCGCCGTGCCATCGGCACGACATCAGTCGCCCAAAAGACACCCTCAACACTTCAGTCACGGCTGTGACTCTGCGCTACAGTTGACCCCTGAGCCTCACTGCAAGCGGGATCGAGACGGCTGCACGTGAGTGGATCTGTGACGAGTTTCGTTTCGTCGCGTCGGCATCGGAATCCGAAACTCCTACGGCTTCCGCCCCCTGGCAGAAGATCGTGGCTTCCGGACGATGCCTCGGATGTGCTGCGCGGTGTGTTCGCCGGCTACGGCGGCCCCCACGATGTGCACGGGACCACCTGGCTAACCTGGGCCGAGCTGGACACCACGGACTGGCAGGAAACCAACGCCTCAGACACACGAACCCGCGCCTCAGCCGCAGGGATCGACACCGACTGGGGCCGGGTCTGGAGCGTCATGAGCATCCTCAGCGAAGTCCACGGAGCCGAGAACGTACGCCTCGTCGTCTGGTTCCACTGATCCATGGCTGAGCGCTGTACTCGGCCAGGCGGGCCAAGTACAGCGCTAAGTCACACCTCTTGATGTCCTGTGCCGGCGAAGGCTGCTCTTTGCCACCGAAGGCCGATGATCAGTAGGTTCGTGCCATCGAATTTTGAGCGGCGTCCGGCCTCCAGGCCGCCCTTCGACAACCAGGAGCCTGCATGTCGATCGCACTCGACTTCCCGGAATTTCCCTTTGAGGAGCCTCCCGGGTCGATCAACTGCCTGCAGAAGCCCTGGAATGGCGTCCTCGTCAAGGTGGACGGAATACCCTTCACGACCGGCGACAAGGTCACCTTCGAGGTCACGGTCTACAGCGACGCCACCGGGCAGACCTTGGCCGCGAAGACCCAGGGTGTCGTGAGCGTCACCGCTGACGCCACCTCCGTCAGCTACACCATCCCCTGGGACGGCGTCCTGGACGCCGTCACCGAGGGCTCCATCACGGTCTCCTACACCCTCAGCCCCGCCGACGGCACCACGCCATCGACCTCGCAGGAAGCCATGGTCCAGTACTCCCGCCAGCAGCCCGGCGGCACCGTCTGCGGTCCGGACAGCTGAGCCGCGTCGGGCAAGTCCTCGCGCCAGCGACCGCAGAACCCCCGCATCGCCATCTGCGCGGGCGACGGCGCAGCACCAGGACTGCCCTTCCCGACGTCGCCGTGACTGCTCAGGGCGCGGGCGAATCACGAATGCGCCCGGATCGGTCGAGTGCGAACATGCCGCATGAGCAGCTTCCTTCCCACCCTCACCGAACGCCGATCGCCCTGGGTCACCTTTACCTCCTCGGCCGATCCCTGGGTCACTACGGCCGTGGCCGAGCTGCGAGCCCGGGGTGGGATTGTGTTGCGGTTGGACGGCAAGGAGCTACACGAAAAGGGATGCATGTTCCGGGCATTCGCCCGTGAGCTGGGCTTCCCCGGCTACTTCGGGCACAACTGGAACGCCTTGGTGGACTGCCTCGGCGACTGGCACGGGCCCGGGCACGGCAAACAGGACGTGGCGGTGTTGATCGACGGCGCGGACACACTGCTGGACGTGGAGTTCCTCGGTGACCTCGTATCTGTCTTGTGTGACGGCGCCTGGCGGGCCAACTTCATGGTCGACCTTGATGGTGAGCCACACTTGTACGGTTCCCCTTTCGCGCTCCACTTCGTCTTCCTCCTCGACCACGTAGCACCCGCCGAGTTCACCGAGGCCGCCGCGACAGACGAGGACGTGTCCGCGGCCATGGTGGACGGCAGACTGGTCCTCACCCTGACCGCCTGGGCGGAGACCCTGTCTGGCCGCCGGCTGGTTACGGCTCCCGGACACCCTGAGCGGATCACCCCGCCGACGGCAGCGAGCCCTCGACCTCGGAGGCCGCCATGGTCTAGTGCTCCCGCCAGCGACCGAGGAAGCAACGCATCGCCATCTGCGCGGGCGCCGGCGCAGCCGCTCAACACTTGAGATTTAGCGTTCTAGTTGACGTTTTAGCGTCGTAGTTGGCCTCGATGCGCGTTCTAGTTGGCCTTGAGCGTCATGGTTGGCCCGACGTCTGCACGCTCGTTGGCACGTACTGCTCGGTGATGCTCAGTGGCCTGCCCGCGGCATGTGGGGCCGGTGCCTTCTGATGTCAGCGGCCCCGCGTACGGTCTGCGCATGGTTGATCAGCGGTTCTCCACGGCATCGATAGGCGACTTCGCGACCTGGGAGCCGGTGCTGCGGCTCCTTCTGGCCGAACAGGCGCGGGGGCGTGTTGCCAGGCCCGTTCGAGTAGCCGGGCGTATAGGGCGAGGGGGCTGGAGCCTGGCTCTGACGCGACGGATGCCGCCGCCGGGCCGGGCCGCGCAGGTGGAGGACATGCGGGAGGAGCTCGACGCGGTGGAGCGGGTGCAGGGCGCGCTCGCGGCCGCTGGAGTCGACGACGTCTCGTTCACGGCGGAGATACACCCGACCGGGAAGACCGTGCTCCGCCTGCTCGGTCCCAGCCCCGCCGTCGAACCCGGCATAGGTACCCCGCACCCGGGGGCGCTCATCCTGGTCGACGGCGCTCTCCCCGAGCCCTGGCGCCGCCTCCCCGAACCGGCTCCCGGGGCAGCGCCGGCCCCTTCGTCGGACCTGGCGTTGCTGGAGCGGACACTGCGTGAACGCCTGCCGCACGCCATCGGCGCGACGGAGGAAGAGATATCCGCCGCCGAATCGCGCCTGGGCGTCGCGCTCCCCGACGAGCTCAAGGCCCTCTACCGGGTGACACGGGCACGGTGGGAGGACCTGGGTGACGACTACGAGGCAGCGATAAGCGAGTGCGAAGCGGTCGGCTGCGAACTGTTCGATCTCGACAGCTTGTACGTCGCCGACGCGGCGTCGCGCGACTGTCGCTGGGAGTTCGCGGCGATGAAGGCGGTCGTCACCCGGCCCGACGCCATGGTGCAGGGCCTCGTCGGCTCACCGGGCTGGATCGCCTTCGGTGACAACGGGGGCGGAGACCGGCTGGCCGTCGATCTGACACCCGGCCCCCGCGGACACAAGGGCCAAGTCATCATGCTCTCCCACGAGGAAAGCATCGGCGCCGAACTCGTTGCCCCCTCCCTCACCGACCTGGTGCTGGGCCGACTCGGCGCGGAGCCCAGCGGACCCCGAGAGCAGCGGCCACCGGCCGTTGCCAGGGTCAACATCGCAAGCCTGACCAGCATCCAGGCCGCCGCGCACCCCGGCCTGGAGGCCCTGTCCATAGGCGTGTGGGACGATGCGCCGCTCAGCCTCGCCCCCGTCACCGGGCTGCCCCGCCTACGCACTCTCACCGCTTACCCCGGCACCCTGGCCGACCCGTTGGAGATCGCCGAGCTCACGGGGCTGGAGTTCCTGGAGCTCGGCCCGGAAGAGTGGAGGGTCCTCCTGGACGCTGGAGCCGTACCGCGCAGCCTGTCGGCCGCAGCCATCAAGGTGCACGGCGATCAGGACCCCCTGCCGATCGTGGCCATCGCGAACGAGATCCTGGCCCTTTGGGACCGGCCCAAGATCGTACGAACACTCCTCGTGGGAGACCTCGGCCCTCCGGCCTAGTGCTGTGACCGGCAAGGTTCGCCGGGTTGCTCGTGGCGCTGGTTGGAAATGAGTTCTCCAATCGGCGTGGGGAGGCGGGATGGCGCAACCGAAACGCCCGCCACCTCGACGTCCTCGCAGCACAACGACGCGAACGCGCCCGCATCCGTAGCGAGAGAGGCGTCCGCTTCGGCGGACGGACCGGTACTGAAGCGGCCTGACCTCACCGCGTGGACCACCGGAACTGCTCGTCCGGCTCTTCCCGCCGCCCCAACACTCCGGCGGCGGCCAGTTGCAGAAGTACCTCATGCAGAGCATTCCCCAACGGATTGTCCGTCCAGAACACTCCTTTGACCTGTGTGAACGTCTGGGACTCGCTGAAGATCCCCAGCGAGTGGCCTACCAGGAAGGCGGCACCGTCCCAGTCCGTCCACTCAGCCATCCCCTCAGAAAGGTCCACGGAATGATCCTGCCAGCACAGCATTAGAGCTGGTGAACCATTCCGGTCACAGCACCAGCCAGCGGGGCCCGACGATGATCGAGATCCTCGAAAACCTGGACCTGCTGTCCCGGCCGAACCTCGACCTCGCCGGCGTCGAGGTGAACGGCATCGCCCTGGGAGCGCCAGCCTCCAGCGTTCCACGGCAGCGCATCGTGGGCGGCCTGTCCTCCGTCATCGCCCGGTACCGGGGTGGGACCAACATCGAAAGTGAGTACTACGACGC
Source organism: Streptomyces sp. NPDC059443 (assembly GCF_042750105.1). Lineage (NCBI taxonomy): Bacteria > Bacillati > Actinomycetota > Actinomycetes > Kitasatosporales > Streptomycetaceae > Streptomyces > Streptomyces sp. NPDC059443. The sequence continues at coordinate 249,597 of NZ_JBHYVM010000005.1, forward strand.
TGTTGGACGGAGCCTGACGCTGGACGAGGTCATCGAAGACGTTGCCCGGTCGGACGGATTCCTCTACGGCGCCGACAAGATCAACTACAAAGTGTGCGCCGGAGCAGTGGTCGGCTTCGCGATCAGCGGCCCACATCTGTCCCACTTCGCACACTTGGCCTCGTACGAGGAGTTCCTGACGGTGTTCGGCCAACCTGATCGAATACACGAGAACGAGGCATATGGCGACCTCATGAGCTACGAGACCTACTACTGGGGTGCCCGGAAGCATGTGACGTGGGACGTCTGGGAGGACCGGGTGAGCTTCATCAACCTGGGCGACTTCGAGGGGAACCGTGGCCCCTGACCACACACCTTGAAGTAAACTCCTCGCTCTCCAGACCGGTCAGGATCACGCACGCGATCCTCTGAGACGTGTCATCGAGCTCACCGTGCGCCGGTTCAAGTGTCTGGGCAGCCGGTGCCCTGCCGTGACGTTCGCCGGGCAGACCGAGGGGCTGACCAGGCCGTATGCCCGGAAGACGCAGGTGCTGCGGTCGATGCTCACCTCGATCGTTCTGTGCCTGGCGGGCCGTCCCAGCGCCCGCTTGGCGGCGGCCCTCGGGATCCGCATCACCAAGGACGCACTGCTGGACCTCCTCCGCTCGGTTCCGCGGCCACCAGTTGGCTCAGATTGACGGCACGCTCGACGTCAGCGGCCAACCCCGGCGTCTGGTGGCCCGCACGACAGGAGATACACGGCGGTCCAGGCATTGCTGGACGAGGGAGAGTCCCTGGCTGCGATCGGCCGGACACTGCGGCTGGACCACTCCACCGCACAGGCCTGTCCTCGCCGATCCCGCCCGTTGCTACGCGGACTACACGCGCTTCCGCAGGGAGTTCTTGATCGCTTGGAGTTCACCCATCAGGCGATCCACTGCGGCGTCCAGGACGAGGACCGAGTCCCGTGCTGACCAGAACCGGAGCGTTCGCTCCAACTCCTCCTGCCAGAAGGTGGCATCGTCCTCAACCTTGAGCTTGAGGTGCCGGGCGAGGTCGGCGAATCCCGAGCCTGGCGCATGTGAGCTCTCGGACACAACCAGCGCCGAGAGCATCGGTCGACCGTGCTCGACCTCGTACATGCTGACGTGACCGAGGGCCGGGAACATCGTTCGGAAGGGTGGCCGGCTCATCCCAGTGTTGATCCCCTCCGGGTCAATCACGAGGCCGAGCGCCTTGTAGCTCAGACAGGCATCCAAGGGCTTCGCCGGGTCGGCAGCCCGGCTCCGGTCCAGTAGTACTCGGTGGATCGCCTTCTCATCTGGCGTAAGTGTGATCACGAAGACTCCTCGTGGGGAGGTGGCCCGTAGGCCAGTAGGCCCGGAGACGGTGCCGCCCGTGGGCGGTGGATCGACAGTAGGGCCTCAGGTCTGGCCGATGCCAGGGTTCGGACGAACGGAAGTTGGGCCCCCGGTTCGATGTGACTGCTCATCAGCTGCCCTCCTCCTGAACACGGTTGGCGTTAGCACGCCACCAGGGGAGGCAGGTCTGGTCAAGGACGTCGCCGACCTGTTCACGCTGACCCGCGAGCAGCTCCTCGGTCTGGAGCGGATGGGCGAGACCAGCGCAGCCAACCTCCTCGCCGAACGATCGAGACTTCCCGCGGGGCCGCATTGAGCCGCGTGTTCTGCGCCCTCGGTTTCCGCGGCACCGGGCGTACGATGTCCCGCCGGTTTGCCGCGCGCCTGGCGGACCCGCGACGTGTGCGCACGAGGCAATCTCGCATGCGGCTCTGGCGTGGTGTCCTGCACGGCCGGTCGGTCTGGCCGGTCACAAGCCTTGGCAATCGACCCGCAAAGCGGCCGCTTTCTACAAGACCCGGAATTTCGCCGCTGATCCCATGGCGGGGGCTGGCAGCACCATGCTCCGGCCCCAAGCGGCGCGCTGAGCGCTGCGACCAGACGGGGAAAGGGATCCACCATGCAGATCAAGAAGAGGGCGGCCGTCCTGGCGTCCACGATGCTGCTGCTCGGCAGCCTCGGAGCGCTACAAGCCCCGACCGCATCCGCCGCGGTCATCTGTACGACGCAGAACGCGATCACCGCGAAGTCCACCACCCTGGACGGGGTCCACATCGAGCTGCGGTACAGCACGTCGTGGCGGTGTGCCTGGGCTCGGATCACGAACGCTCACGTGGGTGACCAGGTGTGGCTCGACCAGTCCGCCGACAGCGGGAAGAACTGGGCGACCATGGAGGTGAACACCGTCACGAGCGGAACCGACGCCTTCACCAATCCCGACCCCGACAAGGGCATCGTATCGCGGGCATGCGTGTGGATCCGTAGCAGCAACCACCACAAGTGCACCGGGGCGTACTGATCCTTCCCTCGGGAATCCGGCGCTGGGGAGCGCAACCCCCGAGGAACGCCTGACCTGCTGTTTCATCCTCGGCTGTGGAGTCACGGCCGGGGGTGAACGGCCGCCCGGTCCCGCGAGCTACCTGGCCTTTGGGGAGGATCGGACCGGTCAGTAGTGGCTCCGCTACGAGTTGGTGGGCGGGGTCGTTGAGCGCTGGCGCAGGGCCGCGAAGTCGGCCTGGGCCGCCTCGACGGCTTCGGGGTGCGGTCGCCTCCGCGCGGCCCGGGCGGTCGCGCCCCACAGCAGGCCCCAGACCAGGAAGTAGGGGGACCAGAGCAGCAGATCCACGCGGGAGAGGTGGTGCGCGATCTCGGTGTCGGACGGGTCCACGTGCACGTTGCCCGTCAGCACCATGGCGTCGCCGACGAAGCCGAAGCCCAGCGCGCCGCAGGCTCGCAGCACCATGAGGGCGCCGATGATCCACATCGGCACGGTCAGGAGCCGGCGTGGCAGCAAGCGCCCCCAGGGCCGGACCGTGGCGAGCGCCGCCAAGGCCCCCAAGACGACCAGGCCGACCGATGTCCAGTGACCGGCCATCGCACCCGGGGTTTGCGCGACGAGCTCTTCACGGCCCGACCGGGGCAGAGGGGCGCTGGAGGTGAGCGCCGTGCCGCCCAGCGCCCAATAGAGTTTCAGCGCTCCGTAGCCGGCGAGGGTCCAGGCGCAGGTCGCGTAGGCGGCCCATCGGCGTACTGGCAGGGCGCGGCGTCGCGCGGTGGGCCGGCCATCCGTCACCTCTTTCATTCCGTGCCTCGCACCGTCTTCGCTGCGGCTGTGGCGCTCTGTCCCCGTCGGCGGGTGAAGAGCCAGGCCATGGCCAGCCACAGGCACAGGCCCACGACGCCCTGCACCGCGGCCCGCCCCGACCAGCCGGCGGGACCGGAGTCGGAGCCAGAGCCGGAGCCGAAAAGGGCTTCATGGACCACGTGGATCTGACTGACGGCTGCCAGGGCGGCCGTTCCCCACAACCCGAGGAGCAGCAGCGGGCGCGGCACCAGGCCGCCCCATCGCCGTACGGCGGCGAGCGCCATGACGGCGGACAACACGCCCAGTGAGGCCAGAGTCCACTGCGCGAGCGCGACGCTGGGGGTGTCCGCGTACTGCGAGGCGGTGACCTGCGGTCCACCGGGAACGCCGAGGCGTCCTTGGGTCGCGTAGTAGCCCTTCTCCGCCGCGTAGACCAGTTGGTCGAAGGCGGACAGGTACGCGGGCCAGGCCCATTTCAGAGGCACCACGGCCGGGCGGCGCGCCGGCCGCCATCGCCGGGCGGCGTGCACCGTTGCCATCGCGTTCATGCGCCCGGCACCTGGGTCGGATCAGGAGAACTCGTCATGCGTTCACGATCACGCGTCCACCCGCGTCAGGTCTTCGTACCCGAGAGTGATCCGCCTCCCCCGCACGGGGGAGGCGGACGGAGAAGGCGCCTGGACGTCCCGGCCCGGCCGCCGAATTCCTCTCCCGAGTAGCAGTTCTGACTGCCTGTCAGCCGGAGTGGAGGATTCGAAAGCGCTCGGGTTCCGACGGGTCCCGGTCGGCGACTTGGACCGGCGGCCAGGCCCATTGCCACACGCTGATGCCCTGCGTGCGGGCGAACCGGATCTGCCCGCGGGTGCCTTCGACCGCCACGCGCGACCAGGATTCGGCCGTGCTCGCCCGGTCCGTGCCGTGAGAGCGCAACAGCTCGGCGAGGACGGCGATCGTGTCGTAGCCCTCGAAGGCGACGAAGGACGGCGCTTCGGCCAGCCGCTCGCGGAGGGCCGCCTCGACTCGTGCGCCGAGTGGGCCCGGGCGCTCGGGCAGGTAGCGCAGGAACGGGATCCCGGCGCCGTCGGCGCCCAACAGCGTCGCCCATTCGGCGAACTCCGGCTGACCGGCCGGAGCGCCCATCATGATCTCGGCGAGGCGAGGGTCGCTGCGGACGGCCTTGACGATCGCCGCCGCCGGCTCCGGGAAGCCGGTCAGGAGGAGGAGGGCCGTCGCGCCGGTGTCGACGAGTGCGTCGCACGCCTCCGCGGGCGAGAGCGCGCTCATGTCGAGTTCGACGACGGTGCCGCCGCGCGGAGCGAGGTGGTCCCGCAGGATCCGGGTCCCCGATGCCCAGTAGACGCTCGGGTCGGCCGCTACGGCGATTCGGCTGTGGCCCGCGCCGAGGAGGAAGTCCGCGTAGATCCGCCAGCCGTGGGACTGCGCCGGGGCGAGGCGTGCGACCCATTCCGTCGGCTGTTCGGTGAGCGCGTCGAGAACCGCGGACGAGCAGAGGAACGGCAGGCCGAGGGCGTCGGCCCTGGCGGCGGCGGAGCGGGCGACGACGCTGTGGTACTCCCCCGCCAAGGCGGCCACGCCCAGGCCGGCCAGTTCGTCCACGGCCGCCGCGGCCTTCAACGGATCGGCCGCGGTGTCCCGGACCACCAGTTCGAGCGGCCTTCCGCCGATCCCGCCCGCCTCGTTGACTTCGCGGACGGCCAACTCAAGTCCAGCGAGCAAGTGCCGGCCCGCCCCGACCCAGCCGGGCCGGGTCAGCGGTACGAGAGCGCCGATCTGGATCGCAGATCCATCGGTTCGCTCCGCTCCAGATCCCGATGGTGGCGGCGTATTCATGGTTGGCGTCTCCCGAGCGACGATTTGGCTTTGCGGTGTGACCGGATCGAAAAATGATCATCGGTGCGCCGAGAGTAGCCGAGCCGGCTCCCGGCCCCTTCTCGACCAGGGGTTTCGCTTGATCGAGTCGCCCGTCCGGGAGGAGCGCCGTTAGCATCGGAACGGTTCGAGCCGTGTGGGGGAATCCGTTCCAGACGGGAGTCCGACCTGATGGCCGCACAACGCCGCATCGCCCGTATCGCCCGTTTCGTCGCCGCCGGCGCCCTGTCCGCAGCCCTGCTGATCGGCGGAGGCCTCGCGGCCGCCGCCACGTCCGCCGCCGCCGCGACCCCGACTCCGTCGGCCTCGAAGTCGGCCGCCGGGGAGATCACTCTCAAGGCCACGCCGACCGAGGTGAAGGCCGGCGAGAAGGTTACCTTCACCGGCCGCACCAAGGGCCTGCCGATCGGCACGAAGGTGGTCCTGCAGCACAAGAACGGGTCCAAGTGGACCACCCTGCACGCCAATACCCTGATCAAGCAGGGCTCCAGCTTCTCCTTCGACAACACCTTCAAGAACAAGGGCAAGGAAGAGCTACGCGTGACGGCCGGCGACTCGACCTCGCCCTCCGTGACCGTCACCGTCCGCTGACCACGACTCCCCCGGGCTCCGGTGGTCCTGCGGTCTAAAACCCCTGGCAGGGCCGGAGGCGGGGCGTTACGATCACCGCGATGACCACTTACTTCGTTATGAGATCGGGGGACCCGTCCGCGCAAGGTGAGTGCTGATGCTCACTCAGACCGCATACGGGGATTCCCGCCCTTCCTTCTGGCTGCGCGTGCGCGAGTTCGCAGTGCCGCCGTCCATGATCGAGACTGCTACCGCCCGCCGGCTCGCCGGCGACTGGGCGGGGGCTTGCGCCGCCGCAGCCGTCGACATCGATTTCAATCTACGTTTCGTCGCACGCGCCCACGGCCGGGAACTGGCGGCCCGGCTCCGCGCCGATCTCCGCCACCTGGCTCCCGACCTGCTGCGCTGGCACATGCCGAGGATCGCTCCCGACGGACTGTTGCGCCCGGGGCTGACCATCACCCTGGCCCGGTACGAGGCCGCGCGGCGCGAGGGCGAACGCCCCGTGCACCTCGTCGCCCGGACTCCACCGGCCTGGGCGGACGCGGGCCAGCGGATCAGCCTCGCGCTGTGGGACGGATCCCGCGCACTCCACGAGACCGGCGCCGGCCACCATCCGCACGCCCGTCCCGACCGGCGGTTCCGTCTGGATCTGCACCGCCACCTGTGGGACGCGCGCAGGGCCGATGAGCTCCGGATCCGCTCCGGGGCCGGTCCGCTGACGGATCCCGGCCCGGGTCCGCACCGCGCTCCGCACCGCGATCCGGACCCCGAGGGGCTGGTGCCGCCGGGGCTGCGCTGTGCCGTCGGCCGTTGGGCGGCCGAGGCGGGGATCGTGCTCCGCTCCGAGGGGGGTTCCGATACCCAACCCGGCGGGACCGTCACCGTACGGGTCGGGGCGCGGCGCCGGCTGGACCTGCGTCTGGTCCCGGCCGGGGACGGCACCGGGCCGCCGGAGCTGCGGATCACGGCTGCTTCCGCCGACGCCCGCTCCGCTCCGTTGCCGGTGCTGCCCGACGCGGCGACCTGGGTGCTGCCCGACCTGGAACTGCTCCGCGACGGGCTCATCGACGCCGAGCGGCTGCATCCGCTGGTCGCCTCGGCCCTGGTCGCGGACCATGCGCCGGCCGGACCGGCGCCGGCCGCCGGCCGGGCGGGTGCGCCACACCTCGTGGAGTGCCGGGGCGCCGTGCACCGGATCGGGCTGGCCGACGGGGTACTGGTCCCGCTGGACCACGATCCGGCCGAGATCCGGCGAGAGGAACTGCTGGTCTCGCTGACCGGAACTCCGCTGCCCTGCCTCCAGGCCATCGACGCGGCCCACCGCCGTCCGGACTGCCTCACCGGCGTCCGCGAACGCCTCGACCACGGCGACACCGCCGGTGCGCTGGCCGTCGTAGAGGGTTTGTTGGGCCCTGACGCGCTGCTGCGCACCGGAGCCCTGCTGGACGAACTGGAGAGGGCCGCGCAACGGCGGATCGCGTACGGACTGTTCAGGGCGGGCCTCGCCGGACGGGGACCCGACCGGCTGCCTCCGAGGTCTCCCCGTCCCCGTGGCCACCGCTCGCACCCCAGGCACACGAACTCCCGCTGACCGGGGCCTCCTCCCCGTCCCTCCCCCATCGGCGCCCTCCCCTACCCAAAGGTGATCACGCATGCCCGAATTCAGCACATCTGCCACTCCCGAAGCTCCCGCGACCGCGACCGCGGCCGCGGCCGTGACCGTGACCGCCGCCACGGCCTCGGCCACGCCCCACGCCTCCCAACTCGACGTAGCCGGCGAGCTGCTGGCCCTGCTGCGCGACTCGGCCACCGAGCCACGCGCCGACAGCCAGCTGGAGGCGCTGACCCTGGCCGTCGCCGCCGACCTGCCCGTACTCCTGTGGGGCGAACCGGGCATCGGCAAGACCGCGGCCCTGACCCAGCTCGCCGCGTCCCTGGACCTTCCACTGACCACGGTGATCGCCAGCGTCCACGAGCCGTCCGACTTCTCCGGCCTGCCCGTCGTCGGAGACGATCCCGCGGTGCAGGGCGTCCCGATGGCCCCGCCGGACTGGGCGGTCCGCCTGGTGCGGGAGGGCCGGGGGCTGCTGTTCCTCGACGAGCTGTCCACCGCGCCGCCCGCCGTCCAGGCGGCCCTGCTCCGGCTCGTCCTCGAACGGCGCGTCGGCGCCCTGCGACTGCCGCCCGAGGTGCGGATCGTGGCTGCCGCCAACCCGCGGTCCTCGGCGGCCGACGGCTGGGAGCTGAGCCCGCCGCTGGCCAACCGGTTCGTCCACCTCCAGTGGGTCCACGACCACGAGGTCGTCGTACGGGGCCTCGGCGGGACCTGGCCCCGGGCGACCCTGCCCCGCCTCGATCCCGGGCGGCTGCCGGGAGCCGTGGACTTCGCCCGGCGTGCGGTGTGCGGGCTGCTCTCCGCCCGCCCCGGGCTCGTACACCGGCTGCCCAGTGGTGAAGCCCGCCGGGGCGGACCCTGGCCGTCGCCCCGCAGCTGGGAGATGACCCTGCGCCTGATCGCCTTCGCGACGGCCGCCGGATCCTCCCGGGACGTGCTGTCACTGCTGGTCAGGGGCACGGTCGGAGACGGTCCGGGGCTGGAGCTGCTGGCGGGCCTGGACCGGATGGACCTACCGGATCCCGAGGTGCTGCTGGCCGACCCGGCGGGCGCCGCCCTGCCCGAGCGCGGCGATCTGCGTCAGGCCGTGCTCGACGGGGTGGTCGAGGCGGTCCGCAACCGCCCCGAGAAGTCCAGGTGGGACGCGGCGTGGGCCCTGCTGGTCCGGGCGCTGGAGACCGGGGCCCCCGACCTGGTGGTCGTCCCCGCGACCGCGCTCGCCGCGCTGCGCCGTCCGGACTGGGACGTACCGGAGTCGATCGAGCGGCTCGCCGGCGTGGTCACCCTGTCCCGGCGGGCGGACCGGGCGACGGCCCGGGTCATGGCGGCCGCCTCGCAGGCCGGCTGATGGCCCGCGACGCGGACCCCGGCGCACCGGGGGCACTGGACCTCGACAAGCTCTTCGCCGCCCGGCTGCAGGCCGCCCGGGTCCGGCCCTACCTGGCGACGGCCCTGTTCGCCCTGAACGTCGTGGAGTCGCGGCGGGTGCCGACGATGGCCGTCGACCGGCACTGGCGTTGCTACGTCTCGCCGGCGTTCGTGGACCGGACCCCGCTGGAGGAACTGGCCGGGGTGTGGGTGCACGAGGTCTCGCACCTGCTGCGCGACCACCACGGCCGCGGTGACCGGGTCGCGCGGGAGCGGGGGCTGACCGGCCCGGGAGAACGGCTGCGGATGAACATCGCGGCGGACTTCGAGATCAACGACGACGTGTACGGCGACGGGCTCGCCCGGCCCCTGGGGGCGATCGATCCCGGTTCGCTCAGGCTGCCCCGGGGCCTCCTGATGGAGGAGTACCTGAGACTGTTCGGGCTCGGGCCGAGCACCCAGGACATGGCCTGGCTGGACTGCGGCAGCGGCGCCGACGGCCTGGAACGGGAGTGGGACCTGGGACCGGACGGCGCGCACGGTCTCAGCGAGCAGGAACGGGACGCGGTCCGCTTCCGTGTCGCGCAGGGCATCAGGGGCCGCCCCGGGGACACCCCGCAGGGGTGGAAGCGGTGGGCCGAGGAGGCGTTCCACCCGCCGCAGCAGTGGCGGGAGTTGCTGGGTGCGGCGGTGCGTTCGGCCACCTCCGGCTCCGGCGCGGGCGAGGACTACACCTACGGCCGGCCGTCGCGGCGCTCGGCCGGGCTGCCGGGCGTGGTCCTGCCGAGCCTGCGCCGCAAGCCGCCCCGGGTCTCCGTGATCATCGACACCTCGGCGTCGGTCAGTGACGCCGAGCTGGGCAGCGCGCTCCACGAGGTCGCCGCGATCTCCCGCGCCGTGGGCGGGCGCCGCGACCTGATCACCGTACTGCCGTGCGACGCGTCGGCCGAGATCGCACATACGTTGTCCCGTGCCGAGGGGATACCGCTGATCGGCGGCGGCGGTACGGATCTGCGGACGGGTTTCGCCAGGGCGGTGCGTGCTCAGGCCCGGCCCGACGTCATCGTGGTCCTGACCGACGGGCAGACTCCGTGGCCGAGCGCACAACCGTCGTGCCGGACGGTGGTGGGGCTGTTCCCCCGGTCGGGCGGGTCGTGGAGCGAGGACGATCCCTCCTACGTACCGGACGGGCCGCCCGCGTGGGCGCGCGTGGTCGACATCGGCTGACCTCAGGACGGGCCTCGCGTTCACTCTGCACACTGGGGCAATGATCGATGGTGACCCGAACCTGTGGCTGGAAGACCTGCGCGGCGAGGAATCCCTCGCCTGGGTGCGGGAGCGAAACGCCGAGACCGCCGAGCGGCTCACGACGGATCCCGGATTCCCGCGGCTGGCGGCGGAGTTGCGGGAGGTCCTGGACGACGAGGGGCGGATCCCCTACGTCCGCCGGCGCGGGAAGTACCTCTACGACTTCCGGCAGGACGCCGCGCACGTCCGGGGCGTCTGGCGCCGGACGGTCCTTGAGGAGTACCGCCTTGAGCAGCCCGCTTGGGAGACCGTGCTGGATCTCGACGCCCTGGCCGCGGCGGAGGGCCGGGAGTGGGTGTGGGCGGGGGCCGAGGTGCTGCGCCCCGGGTACCGCCACGCGCTGGTTCAGCTCTCCCTCGGCGGGTCCGATGCCGTGACGGTGCGCGAGTTCGACCTGGAGACCCTGCGGTTCGTCGAGGACGGGTTCCAGGTGGACGAGGCGAAGACCCAGATCGGCTGGATCGACGCCGATCACGTCTACGTCGGGACCGATCTCGGTCCCGGCTCCCTCACCGCCTCCGGCTACCCGCGCACCGTACGGCGGTGGCGGCGCGGCACCCCGCTCGCCGAGTCGGAGCTGGTCTTCGAAGGCGCGGCCGACGACCTGTCCGTGGGCGGCTGGTACGACCCGACGGAGGGGTACGGCCGTCATTTCCTGTCCCTGCAAAGGGACTTCTGGCACCGCGAGCTGTTCCTCCTCACGGACGGGAACCGGCTGACGAAGGTGGACGTGCCGGACGACGCCGAGAAGTACGTCCACCGGCAATGGCTGTTGGTCGTCCCGAAGACCCCTTGGTCGGGTCATCCGGCGGGTTCCCTGCTGGCGTTCGACTTCGAGGCCTTCCTCGGCGGAAACCGGGAAGCGGCCGCGGTCCTGTTCACTCCGGACGAGGCGACGTCGCTCGCCGGGCACTCCTGGACCCGCCACCACCTGATCCTCAAGACCCTCCACCACGTCGCGACCCGCATCGAGGTCCTCACCCCCGAGGCCGAAGGGCCCTGGACCCGCCGCCCGCTCGCGGAGGTTCCGTCGCTGGCCACCGCCACCATCACCGCCACCGACCCCCACGAGAGCGACGAGTACTTCCTCTGCGTCTCCGGGTTCCTCCAGCCGCCCACCCTGTACCGGGGCGAGATCGGCGGAGCCACCGAGGCGGTGAAACGGGCGTCCGTGCTCTTCGGCACCGAAGGCCTGTCCGTACGGCAGCACTTCGCCACCTCCGCGGACGGCACCCGCGTCCCCTACTTCGTGGTCGGACCCGACCGGGCCGAACCGGGACCGACCCTGCTGTACGGGTACGGGGGCTTCGAGGTCACCTTGACCCCCGAGTACGACGCGGTCCGCGGGCGGGCCTGGCTCGCTCGCGGCGGCACCTACGCGGTCGCCGGAATCCGGGGCGGCGGCGAGTACGGCCCCGGCTGGCACCACGCGGCCCTCAAGGCCGACCGGGAACGGGCCTTCGAGGACTTCGCCGCCGTCGCCCAGGACCTCGTGGACCGCAAGATCACCACCCCCGGACGGCTCGGCATCGAAGGGCGCAGCAACGGCGGGCTCCTCATGGGCGCGGTGACCGTGCGCTACCCCCACCTCTTCGGAGCCGTGGTCATCGGCTTCCCGCTCCTGGACCTCCTGCGCTTCCACCTGCTGCTCGCGGGCGCCTCCTGGACCGCCGAGTACGGCAACCCCGAGGACCCGGCGGACCTCCCGCACCTCGAAGCCCTCTCCCCGTACCACGGCTTCCGGGCGGACCGGGCGTACCCGCCGGTCCTCGTCATCACCGCGACCAGCGACGACCGCGTACACCCCGGGCACGCCCGCAAGGCGGCCGCCCGTCTGCGGGAACTGGGCCACCAGGTCCTCTTCCACGAGACCACCGCGGGCGGGCACGCCGGATCCACCGACAACGAACAGGCCGCCCGGGTCGAAGCGCTGACCCACACCTTCCTGTGGCAGCACCTCGCGGGCGGGGCCTGACCGGGTCCACTGGGTCGGCGAATCGGCGGATCGTGCACGCCGGCGACCGGACACAAAGGTTAATACGTTTCCATCATGACAGGTCAGACGCTGTTTTTGTAGGACGGAGGGCACATCCGATTTCCCTTGTTCAAGGCCCCGTTGGGATTTGAGAATCACCGTTATGAATTCCTCGGTGAACATCAATCACGACGCGGTACTGCGAGCCCGAGTGGCTCTTCTCGGATCGGGAACGATGCCGGCCAAGGAGGAAGTCGCGGCCTACCGGGTGCTCATCCACGTCAGCCCGCTCGCCTATCTGCCCCGAATCGTCGTGGCTCTCTGGGACTACAGCCGCCAGGAGTTCTCCGACCGGCCCGAAATCGTGCTGGCCCTGCACGCCGAATCCGTCGCGGCCGCACGGCGGTTGTACGCGATGGAACCGGAACGGGCCGGGCTGCTCGTCACATCTCTGGCCAAGTACCGGAAGAAGCTGGTGCTCTTCGGCCGCACCGGCGAACTCCGCGCGGTGGACGAGGAGATCGCCCTCGTCGTCCGGGCGGCGGACCTCATGTGATCCGGATCCGGCGGCGGGCCCGGCCCGTTGGCCGAATAGGCGGCCTGGCCGGGGGCAGCGAAGGGGCTGCCGAGCCGGGCGGTGCCGGGGAGCCTGGTGTCCGCGGACCGCACCGACGGGCGGATCAGCCAGGTGCGGCTCTTCTACGACGCCACGGCCACAGGGGGCCTGCCCTTCGTCTGGCAGCGCGAGCAGGACGCGCCGGACACCGCGTACGGGCCGTGGCGGCGGGTGAGCGCGGTGCCTGTGGGTGAGGTGCCCGCGGGTACGCAGCACCACGCCGTCGGCGCCGTCGAGAACGCGGCGGGCTCCCTGGAGGTGCGGTTCGCCGGCCGCGGCGGGTTCTGCCGAACGGTCCAGGACGGCGGTGCGGGTGGTGGCGGTACTGGACGGGGACATCGTCAGGTTCGCGCTCGCGGGCGGCCCGCCCAAGGCGTACGTCTGGGTCAAGCAGTGCGGACCCTCGGCGTCGGCGGCCACCTGCGACGATGCCACCGGCCGCCAGTTCCGGGTGTACCCGGACGGCACCTACGAGCTCGCGCCGAAGAAGCTGTACGCCCGGCTCGACACGCCGGCCGGGAGCTTCGACTGCCGTGCGGCATCGGCGGACCGTCCGTGTTCGCTCGCCCTCACGGACAACGACGGGGTCGTGCTCACCACCGTCTTTCGCTGCATTTCCGCCCGCACGGCGGCCCGGAAGCCCCGCCCACCCTCCGCGTGAGCCCGGACGGCGGGCTGGTGGACGGCAGTACGGTACGCGCGACGGGCAAGGGCTACGAGCCGCAGTACCACTCCCTGGTCATGGAGTGCGCCGCCGGCTCGACCGACACCCTCGGCTGCCGCCCCCGTAGCAGGCCCCCGGCCACCGACGACCACGGACGGCTCGACGAGCAGGTCGTCCTGTCGGCGGCCTTCACCAGCATCGACGGCCGCACCGTCGACTGCCGCGTCGCCGGCGCCTGCGAGCTGGTGGTGTTCGGCACCCGCGTCCGCGGCCCGGAGTGGGTCCGCCGGGCGCTGGAGTTCGCGCCCGCGACGGGGTGACCGGTCAGGCGTCCAGTACGAGGTCGGCGGCCGGGACGGACTGGCAGGTCAGGCAGTTGTCCTCGGGGAGGTCCTCGGACGGGGCGACGAGGTGGGTGACGGCCCCGTCGAGGACGGGGACGGCGCAGCTTTCGCACTGGCCGACCCGGCAGCCGTTGGGGAGTTCCAGTTCGGCCTTCTCGGCGGCGGCCAGGAGGGTGCCGTCGCCCTTGCGCCAGGTGAGTTCCCTGCCGGAACGGGCGAAGCGGACGGTGAACTCGGCGTCGTCGGGGACGGCGACCTCGCGGGTGGCCGCCTGGAACCTCTCGCTGAAGATCTCGAAGCGGGGTACTCCGCGCTCCTTCAGGGCGGCGGTGAGGGCGTCGATCATGGGCGGGGGGCCGCAGAGGTAGAAACGGGCTCGGCGGTCCACGAGCCCGGGGTCGATGTCGTCGACGGTGACGAATCCGGCCCGGTCGTAGTCCTCCCCCGCCACGTCCGCGGGCAGCGGGTTCGCGTAGTGCGTGACGACGCGCAGGACGGGGATCCGCGCGGCGAGCTCGTGGATCCGGTCCCGGAAGGGGTGGTCGGCGGAGTTCTCGCTCCCGTAGTGCAGGACGACCTCGGGGACGGTTCCGCCGGTGGCCGCGAGGGTTTCCAGATAACTCATGAAGGGGGTGATCCCGATGCCGCCCGCCATCAGCACCACGGGGGCGTCGGTGTGGGTGGGGAGGGCGAACCCGCCGCCGGGGGTGGCCAGATGGAGCCGGTCGCCGACCTTCAGCCGCCGGTGGACGTACGTGGAGAAGGTGCCGTCGGGGACGTGCCGGACGGCCAGGCGGTACGCCCGGCGCTCCGGGTCGATCGCCGGTCCGGTCAGGGAGTAGCTGCGCCCGCTCGGCGCGTCCATGACGGCGCCGTCCTCGTCCTCGGCGCGGACCGTCAGGTGCTGGCCGGGCCGGAAGTCGGGCAGGCGTCCGCCGTCGGCGGGCACCATGCGCAGGGTGCGCACGCCTTCGCCCTGGGGCTCGATGGCGGTGACGGTGAAGGGGCGGGTGCCGGCCCAGGCGCCGTCCGCCGGCGCCGGGGCGATCTCGCACACCGAGGAGCGCAGGGGTACCGATCCGCTGAGGGGGTCGGTGACGGTGTGGTCGACGAGGAGGTTGAAGTTGCTGCCCGACCCGCTGACCGGGTCGGCGCCGGGCAGGGCCAGGTCGGGGGCGTCCTGCCACCAGCCGAACTCGGCCACCACGACGGCCGGATGGAGCGAGGCGTCGTAACGGGCCCGCATGCGGATGCTGCCGCGCGGGGTGGCGAGGTCGACCCATTGACCCTCGCCGATGCCGCGCGCCCGGGCGGTCTCGGGGCTGATGTCCACGCTGGGTTCGGGTGAGCGGCGGCGCAGTGAGGTGATGCCGCGGTGCTGGCTGTGGACGAAGTAGCCGTTCTTCGCGCAGGAAAGCACCAGGGGGTGGTGCGGTCCGGGCGCGGCGGGTTCGCTGTGCTCGGGGACCGCCGGGTAGCCGTGCTCGGCCAGGCGCTCCGAGTAGAGCTCGACGCGGCGGGTGGGGGTCGCGAAGCCGCGTACGGCCGTCTCGTTCCCTGCGGCTTCCACCTCCGCGGCCGCCTCCGCTTCCGCGTACTTGCGGTGGCGGGCCGGCTGGGCGACCCGTACGCCGCCCTGTTCCTCGCGGAGCCGGTCGGTGGTCAGGCCCAGGGGGGCCAGCTGGTGGTTCCAGGCGGCCTCGATGTCCCCGTCGAAGAACTGCGCACCGAAGCCGAGGCGTTGGGCGAGGTCGAACACGATCTCCATGTCGGAGCGGGTCCCCCGCTGGGGCTCGACCATGCGCGGGCGTAGCTGTACGTGTTCGGCAGCGCGCTGGTCGATCTCGAAGCCGAAGCGCAGGGCTTCGTGTTCCCAGGCACTGTTGACGGGCAGCACGATGTCGGCGGTGGCGCTGGTCGGGTTGTGGAACATGTCGATGTGGACCTGGAAGTCCAGGGCGGACAGGGCGCGCGCGGTGTGGTCCGAACCGGGCTGTGAGACCACGAGGTTGGCGCCGAAGCCGATCAACGCCCTTACCCGGTACGGATCCGCGTGCTCGATCGCGCGCCGCAGGTCCCCGGCGTTGATCCAGCCCATGGCCTGCGGGCCGAGCGGGTGCTTGTCGAGGCCGAGGGCCTTGGCGCGCTGCCGGGGGTCGAACTGCCCCGGGTGGGAGGCGCCGTTGTAGGGCGGGGTGGAGAGCGGGACGTTGCCGCCGGGTGTGTCGTAGCTGCCGGTCAGCGCGTAGAGGGTGGCCATGGCCCGGTCGGTCTGGGTGGCGCCCGCGTGCTGGCCGACTCCCGTCCAGCCGTAGTACGCCACGGAGGAGGCCGACGCGATCGCGTCGGCGAGGGCCCGTATCTCCCGTTCGGGGATCCAGGTGGTGCGGGCCGTGCGGTCGGCGGGCCAGGCCGCGCAGGCGTCGGCGTAGTGCGCGAAGGCGGGGCGGCAGACGAGGCGCCCGGCCGGGGTGTCCACCTGGAAGTCCCCGCGCAGGGCGAACCGTTCGGGGCGCTCGGCCTTCCGCGAGGTGTCGTAGGGCGCGGGCGCAGCGGCGGTCTCGTCCCAGACGGCGAAGCCCTCGGCGTCCGCGCTTCCCGTCAGTTCGGCGGCGCGCAGGAACCGGCCGGTGTCCCCGCGCACGAGCAGCGGGCCGTTGGTCCAGGCCCGGACGAACTCCTCGTCGTACCGGCCTTGTTCGATGAGCAGGTTCGCCAGTCCGAGGGCGAGGGCGGCGTCGGTTCCGGGGCGCACGCGGAGCCATTGGTCGGCGTCGAGGGCGCTGGTGGAGCGGCGGGGGTCGACCACGGCCAGTTTCATGCCGCGTGCGTGGGCCCGGGCGATGGCGGCCGACTGCGAGAGCCAGGTCTTGGCGGGGTTGAAGCCCCACAGGACGGCCAGGTCCGCGTGGGCGTAGTCGGGCACGGGCAGCGGGGCGCCGAAGGTGAAGGCGTGGGCGCCGTCCTTGTGCCAGTTGCAGATCTCGGTGCTGTAGCAGGTGTTCGGGCTGCCGAAGTGGCGTACGAGGCGCTCGATCCACTCCAGGGAGTCGGCGAGTGCGGTGGCGGACGGCGAGGTCAGGGCGAAGGCCACGGCCTCGGGGCCGCTCTCGGCCGCGATCGAGGTCATCCGCGCGGCGATCTCGGTCATCGCCTCGTCCCAGCCGATCTTCTCCCAGCCGGGGTCCGGGTCCGTCTTGGGACGGGTGCGGCGCAGCGGGGAGGTCAGCCGGCGGGTGCTGTGCGCGATCTCCGGCGCCGAGCGGCCCTTGGGGCACATCGCGGCGCCCGTCGGATGCCCGCCGTCGGGCCGGACGCCGGTGAGCCGGCCGTTCTCGATCGTGTACACCGCACCGCAGCGGGATTTGCAGAGCGCGCAGAAACCGCGCTTTTCCTCGATCATCCTGCACACCTCTCGGGCTCGGGCACCGCGGTTTCCCATGAACATCGAAACATCCCGGGTCCGGCGGGTGGGCAGGCGAAGGTCCCGACGGGCGGTGCCGTCCGCCCCTTCCGGGCCCCGTCCCCCTGCCGGACGTGCTCCGTACGAGTTCTCTTCCGCGCCCGTTCGGCCCCACCGGCCGAGTACATGATCATCAGGCTGCCCGGAAATCGTTTTGATGCTGTCATCCGGCCGTGGGCGATCTGGGAGGGCTGCGTGACGACGATGCCATCGACACACCGAGCACGACTGCGGCGACGGGGCAGGACCTGGAGCATGGCCGGAGTGGCGGCCGGGGCGCTGCTCGTCGTCGCCGCCGCGCCGCAGCCCGATGGCGGGAGGCGGGCGGACACCGATCCCGCGGCCTCCGTGGAGCTGCTGGTCGGCCGGGTGCTGGACGAGGGTGACCGGCGGTGTGCGGTGGAGGCCTCCCGCGCCGAGCTGTGCGGCGGGCTCGAACAGGAACTGGTCCGGGCCACCGCGCGCGGAGCCGGTTCCGTGGTGCGCGATCCCGCTTCGCGGGGTGCGGCCCGGGCCGCCGCGCACACGGTCGTGCTGCCCACCGACGCCGCGGGCCCCCTCGACATCACCCTCGCCGGGCCGGGTCTGCTCACGTACGTCACCGTCCACGACGGGCACGGGCGCTATGTGGGCGGCGCGCTCGGCGCCCGGGGGCACCACTGGACCAACACCGAGCCGTTGCGGGCCGGCGAGACCTACACCGTCCGGGTCGGCGCGCAGAACGCGGCGGGTACGCCGGTGGGCGTGACCATGGCGTTCCGGACCGCTCCGCCGCCCGAGGACGGCAGGCTCACCGTCGAGTTCGGGCCCAGGCCCGGTACGTACGGGGCGGGGCAGATCGTCACGGCCTCCCTCAGCCACCCGGTCTCCGCCACCGACCCGGCCGCGCGGGCCAGGGTGGAGCGGGCGCTGCAGGTGACCTCGGAGCCGGCGGTCGAAGGGTCCTGGCACTGGGTCGACGAATCGACTCTGCACTACCGGCCGCGTACGTACTGGCCCGCGCACGCCGTGGTGAACGTACTCAGCGGGCTCGACGGGGTGGAGGTCGGCGAGCGGGAGTACGGCGGGCCCTCGGAGTCCCTGCGGTTCACCGTCGGGGAGCGGATCGAGGCGGTCACCGACGCCGCCGCCCACGAGATGACCGTACGGCGCAACGGCAAGGTCGTGCGGACCATCCCGGTGACCACCGGCAAGGCCGGATTCCTGACGCGCAGCGGCATCAAGGTCGTCCTGGGCAAGGAGCAGAAGGTCCGGATGCGCGGGGACACGGTGGGGATCAAGCGCGGCACGAGCGAGTTCTACGACCTGCCCGTCCTCTACGCGACCCGGGTGACCTGGAGCGGCGAGTACGTGCACGCCGCGCCCTGGTCGGTGGACGCGCAGGGCGAGGAGAACGTCAGCCACGGCTGCACGGGCATGAGCACGGCGGACGCGGCCTGGTTCTTCGACATGGTGCGCGAGGGCGACGTCGTGGAGGTGGTGAACAGCGGCGGCGAGCGGATGGCCCCCTTCGACAACGGCTTCGGGGACTGGAACCTGGACTGGGCGGCGTGGCGGGCGGGCAGCGCCCTGGGCGCCGCCGCTGAGTCCCCGCTCGCGTCGCACGCGTCGGCCTCCTCGGCCGGCTCTGCGGGCTCCGCCGCCTCTCGGGCCTCGGGCACTCCGGGCACGCAACTCGCGTCGGTGCACGGGCCGTCCCGGCTGCGGCCCCTGACCTGAGACGGGACGGGACGGGCGGGCCGGTGTGGCGCGGCGCTCGGGGCCGGTCGGCCGGTCCGGTCGTGCTCAGCGGCGTCCGGCGGGCGGCCCGGCGCGCCCCGTTCCGGGCCCGGTTCCGGGCCCCGGTCCGCTCCGGCGGACCGCGTCGTACGCCGTGAGGGCGGCCGCCAGCCGGCCGGCCTCGGTGGGGTCGGTGGCGTCGTGGCCGGTGAGGAGCCGGATCCGGCCCAGCCGGTAGGTCAGGGTGTTGCGGTGGACGGTGAGGGCCTCGGCGGCCTCGGCGCGCCGGTACCCGGCGGCGATGAACTCCCGCAGGGTGGCGATCAGATGGGGCTGCCCGTCGAGCGGAGCGAGGGTGCGGGCCAGGGCGTCGCGGGCGGGTCCCGGCTGGACGAGCTGGTACTCGACCGCCAGGTCGGCCAGCCGGTAGATCCCCGGGGCCCGCCCCAGGTCCTCGGCCAGGGAGAGGACTTCGGAGGCTTCGAGCTGCGCCCGCGGGATCGCGGCGTGGTCCTCGGCGGTGGGGGGGGGCGCCCGGGCGCCCCCCCCCCCCCCCCCCCCGCCGCGGGGGGGCGCCCCCCCGCGGCGCCCCCCCGCCCCCCCCCGCGCCCGGGCGCCCCCCCCCCCGCACCGCGCGCGCCCCCCGGCCTCGGGGGGGTGGCCCCCGCCGGGGGCCCCCGCGGCCGCCCAGCCCCCCCCCGCCCCCACGTCGAGGCGGGCGAGCAGCCGCCGGGTCCCGCCGTCCTGCCCCTCGGGGACGAGCAGGACCCCGCCGTCGCCCTTGAAGGTGGCCAGCACCTCGGGGTTGCGGTCCAGTTCGGAGCGGACCGCGCGCAGTATGCGGGTGGTGGCGCCGCCGGGCGGATCGGGGAGCCGCAGGACCACCACCTCGTACCGCTCGGCGAGGGTGCGTCCGTACCGCTCCGCCGCGCGCCGTGCGGGGCGGCCGGCGAGCAGCACCCCGGCAAGGTTGCGGCCGTGTTCGCGCTGTTCCCAGTCGAGGTCGGCCTGTTCCCTGAGGTAGGCCTCGGCCACCTTGGGCATGACCTCGCCGAGGAAGGCGAGCAACCCGGTGACCAGGGCGTACGGGCCTGCGGCGGGCTCGGGTCCGGCCATCGCCAGCTCCCAGGCCTGGCGGGCGCCGAGCGGGTAGACCCGTAGCACCGCCTCCAGGGGGACTCCGTCCCTGGCCCGCTCGGCTCCCCAGGCCACGGGCGCCGCGAGTTCGTGGTCGGCGGGCGGGCGGCCTTCGGCGAGGGTGGTGAGGAACAGCTCCAGGACGGCCTCGGTGTTCGCGACCAGATCGCCGCCGAGGACGCTGTCGGGAAGCAGCCGGTACGCCGGGATCTCGGTGGTCAGGCGGGCCACGGTCGCCGCGGCCAGCTCCGGGATCCGGGGCAGCAGGGAGGCCGCGAACGCGGGCGTGGCCTCTGGGACGGAGAACGCGCCCGCCACCATATCCGTCACCGCGTCCGCCGCGCCGCCTGCCCCGGTGTCGTCCATTCCCGCATTGTCACGGTGCACAAACGCGGGAGGAAGCATTCTGCGCGTACCGCCAGGGGACACGGGCGGTGCGCCGGAGCATTCTGTGCAGTCCGACCAGAACCCCACCCCCCGTCAGGAGATGTCGCATGCCACGCAGCACCCGCGCGTCCCGCACCCGCAGATGGCTCGCCAGGGCCGGTCTCCCGCTGGCCCTGCTCCTCGGCGCCGCCTTCCCCGCGCACGCCGCGGCCGAGGGCGCTGGTGCGGGCGGGATCAACGACTTCTCCTGCCGGCCGAGCTCCGCGCACCCCGAGCCGGTGGTGCTGCTCCACGGCACCTTCGCCACCTGGTACGAGGACCTCAACTTCCTCCAGGCCGACCTGGCCGCCCGCGGCTACTGCACCTTCGCCCTGACCTACGGCGCCTACGACGGCTTCCCGCTGGTCGGCGGCCTGAAGCCGGTCGCCGTCTCCAACGTGGAGATCAAGGAGTACGTGGAGAAGGTGCGCGCGGCCACCGGCGCCGCGCAGGTCTCCGTGGTCGGCCACTCCGAGGGCGGGCTCCAGTCGCTGTACCTCGCGAAGATGCAGGGCATCCAGCCGCACATCAAGGCGGTGGTCGCCATCGCGCCGCCGACGCACGGCACCGATGCCTCCCGGCTCGTGGACCTCGGCGACACGGTCCTCGGCCGGGGCACTCTGGACGGCATCGCGGCCACCCTCGGATTCCCGGTGCTGTCCGACGAGTTCCCCGGGGGCTCCGCCATCAACGCGCTCAACGACGGTCCGGTGGCCCAGCCGGGGATCTCCTACACCATCATCTCCTCGCGCTACGACGAGCTCGTGACCCCGACGGAGACGGCGTTCGTCCGCGAGCCGGGGGTCAGGAACCAGTACGTGCAGGACTTCTGTCCCCTCGACCCGGTGGGCCACATCGGCGAGGCCTACGACCTCAACGTGTGGCACATGGTGCGCAACGCGCTGGACCCGCGCCGCGCCACCCCGATCCTGGTCTGCGCGGTCGGCTCGCCGGGCTGAGCCGGGAGAGACGGCCCAGGCCGGAGGCTACGGGAGCGGCGCGCCCCGGGCCGTCAGCCACAGGGAGTACCACTCCTCGTGGCTGAGCTCGGGGGCGCGCAGCGCCGCGTCGCGGCAGGCCCGGATGCGCTCCGGGCGGCCGGTGCCGACGACGGGGGCGATCCGGGCCGGGTGGCGTTGCAGCCACCACAGCAGGATGGTCTCCGGTGTGGTGCCCTTCGCCTTCGCGAGGGCGCTCACGAGCTCGGCGGTCTCGTGGTCGCCCACGCTCTCCTGCCGTCCGGTGAACCGGCCTTGGGCCAGGGCGCCCCAGGCCTGGATGCGGACCCCGTTGGCCACGCAGTGCTCGACGGTCCCGGCCGGGAAGCCGACGGCCGCCGAGGCCGGGGTGTTGACGAGGACCCCGTCTTCGAGCCAGTCCCGCCGGTGCAGGCTCATTTCCAGCTGGTTGGCGACCAGCTGGAAGTCCAGGTGGTGCTGGAGCCGCGCGGTCTGCGCGGCGTTCATGTTGGAGACGCCGAACTCCCGTACGAGGCCCTGCCGACGCAGTGAGGTGAGGGCCTCGGCGGTCTCCTGCGGGTCGGCCAGGGGGTCGGGCCGGTGCAGGAGCAGGACGTCGATGACGTCGGTGCGCAGCCGGGTGAGGCTCTCCTCGACGCGGCGGGTGATGGTGGCCCCGCGCAGGTCGTAGATGCCGGGCCGGTCGCCGTCGGCGAGGCGGATCCCGCACTTGGTCTGGAGCGTGATGCGTTCGCGCAGACCGGGGGTGCGGGCGAGCACCTCGCCGAAGACCGCTTCGGCCTTTCCGTGCCGGTAGATGTCGGCGTGGTCGAACATGGTGATGCCGCTGTCGAGGGCCGCTTCCACCACCGCCTCGGCGGCGTCGATGTCGGCGGCCCCGTACGGGCTCCCGTCCCAGCTGCCGCCGAGCGCCATGCAGCCGTAGAGCAGTCGGGTGTTGCCTGTCTCTGTCGCGGGATCCGTGATCGCAGCCATGCGCCCACCCTATGAGGCGGACGCCCGCCACAGCACCCGGTCGCCGTCCAGGATCACCAGCTCTCCGCTGGGGCGCAGCAGCAGCCGTGCCCCCGCGTGGCCGGCGGTGTCGCTGGACCAGGCCGGGCGGCCCTCGGCGGTCCGCACCACCAGTTCGCCGTCGGAGGTGAGGACGGCGTCGTGGCCGGAGCCACCGGTGTCGGAGTGCCACAGGCGGCGGCCCTGGGAGTCGAGCAGCGCGAGGTCGCCGGTGCTGTCGAGGGTCAGGCGGACCTTGCCCGCGTCGAGGACTTCGCCGGGGTGCAGGACGGAACCGGTGTGGAACTCGATGGAGTCGTCGAGGTGCCCCCCGGCCAGGGCGCGCAGCACGGACAGCGAGGGGCTGAAGGCGTAGACGGAGCCTTCGGTGCGCACGAACCGGCTGAAATAGAGGGTGTCGGCCCGGCTGCCGGTCGCCGAAGGCGTTTCGAAGGCCAGGGCCGAGTCCGGGCCGAGCACCGGGTCGCACCCGGTGCGGGGGTTGCGGCCGGCCGGGAAGTCCGGCTCGTTGAGCCACTTGCGCACCACGAGCTCGAACTGTCCGACCAGGTCGGCCTGGTGGCAGATGAACAGCAGGCCCCGCGAGGCCTCCGGACCGTGGCCGTCGCCGAGTTCCGGGTTGTAGACGGGCCCGTACGGGATTCCGCGCCGCATCAGGCGGCGCCCGTCGAGCTCCGCCTGGGCCAGCGGAGGCCGGCCCGGGGTGAGGACGAGGCCGCCGCGCGGGTTGCCCTTGCGGATGTGCGCGAACAGCGGCATCCCCCAGCCGTTCGGGTCCGCGCCGTAGTCGAGCTTGGCATCGGGGTCCACCCCGGGCTCGCGCGGCTGCTGCGCGGCGGGGCACACGGCGACGGGCATCCCGTTCGGCCAGCGGCCCATCAGGCGGGCCCCCAGCCACTCCTTGCCCGCGTCGGCGGGAGCCGAACCGGCCTTCTGGAGCTCGGCGAGGCGCAGGGCGACCTGCGTCCACCAGCCGGGCACGTCCTGCGCGAGGCGGCGTACCACCTGGAAGGCTCCGCCGGTGGCCCAGGCGGGCAGACCGTTGGAACGCTGCCCGACCCGCTCGCGGCCCACCAGGAACTCACCGGCCGGGATCAGCCGGGTGCCGGGCTTGCCGAGCACGGTGGTGCCGGTGGCCGGGTCGGGCTCGTCGAAGCCCCGTACGCCGGGCTGGCTGATGCAGTCGGCGAAGCCGAAGTGCTCGTGTCCGCGCAGGGCGTCGGGGAGGGTGGCCCCGTCCTGCCGGAAGACGACGGTGGCACCGGCCGCGCCCGCGCCGTCGCGGTGGTCGGCCACGGCCTCGGCGAGCGTGTCGGGGTTGTCGGCGGCCAGGGTGAGCACCGCGTGCACGGCGGTTGCGGACTGCTCGGCGCCGAACAGCCAGGACTGCGGGGCGCTGGTGCCGGTGTCGCCGAGCAGCTGCGCACGGGCGGCGGCGCCCTGGGTGAAGGCCTCGGCATTGGATCCGGGCGGGGCGGCGGGGAAGGGCTCCTTGCCCCCGAACAGGCGCAGTCCGGGATGGGTGAGGCTCAGCCCGGTCCACAGGCCGGACATGGAGACGGGGTCGATGCCTCCGCTGCGCTTGCGGGCCCTGCTGAAGTCCTGGTTGAAGCGGGCCACTTCCTCGGTCGTGGAGATCGAGGGGAGCAGCCGGCCGAGCCACTGGCGGGCCTTTGCGGCGTCGCCGAAGTGGAGGAAGAGCAGGCAGGCCTGGTCCTTGCGGAAGCCGGCCAGGATGTCGCCCTGGCTGTCGCGGTCGGCGCGCAGCGGCAGCGCGTCCGCGGCGGCCTTGGCGGCCGGGACCCTGGCCGCCGTGCCGGCACCGGCCCCGGCCCGCGGCGCGGGCTCCGCGGCCCAGGCCGTCGGGGCGAGTCCGGGGACGGCCGCGGAGGCGATGCCGACGGCGGCGAAGGCCGCCGCTTGGACCACGGTCCGGCGGGCGGGTCCGGCGTGGGGGCAGCCCGGGGGCGGCGGCGAGGCGGGGACCATCTGCTTGCTCCAAGGGTGAGGGGCGAGAGGGAGGAAGGGGCCGGGCGGCGCTGCGGCGTCGGTCGGCGGCGCCTGGAGGGTGACGGTGTCGACCTCGTTGGCGACGGTCACCGGCAGGTCCGCACCCGCTCCGGGCGGGCTCCGATGACGGCGGCGAGGGCAACGGCGACGACAGCCATGAGGTCGAGGACTCCTCGGTGCAGGGGCCGGCAAGCAGCGCGCGCTGCCAGTGATCAACACCCTCCGTGATCAACGCCGCCCGCGCGCGCCGGGGGCACCGATGGGGTGACGGGCCCGTCGGGAGGTTCGGTGCCCCGGGGCCGGTGCTCCGCGGCCCGCGCTCCGGGGCCGGTCCTGCGAGGTCAGTGCGCGGCGTCGAGGGCGCGTCGGTACCGCGTCCCGGGACGCCCGTCGAGGACGGTGTCCCCCACCGGCGTGAAGCCGGTCCGGCGCAGCACCGCCGCGGACGCCGCGTTGTCGAGGGTGACTGCCGCGGTGAGGGCGCGCAGCCCGTACGCCGAGGCGGCGAGCCGGCAGACCTCCCCGACGGCGGCCGTGGCCGCGCCCCGGCCCGCCGCGCGTTCGCCGATGCGGTAGCCGAGGTCGGCGGTGGCGTCCTCGGCGTCCACCAGGTTGACGCGGCCGATCAGCTCCCCGTCGCCGTCGTCCACCACGAGGTGGAAGTGGCAGGTTCCCGAGGCCTGTTCGGCGAGGAGTGCGCGGTGGCGGGCCGGGAATTCGGCGAAGTACGCGTCGCCGCGGTCCGGTACGGACCGCGCGAAGTACTCCCTGTTCTCCCGCTCGAACGCCAGCAGGGCGGCCTCGTGATCGGCCCGCAGGCGCTCCAGTCGCAGCATGTCGGTGAGCATATCCAGGCGGATCGGAGCGGCCCGAAGGGATTTCCGGGGTGGCTCGCGGGGAACACCGTCGCGGGGGCGGCTGATCCACGGCGGCCCCGAAAGGCAGCCTGCGGTGCGCGCGTGGAATCATGAACGCCCTGTCCGGGGGGACTGAGCGCAGCACGCGTCCAGGCACGGATCAGCGGATCAACAGATCAAGGGGTGGGGAATGAAGGCAGGGAAAACGGCCACGGGTATCGCCGCGGCACTGATCGTGGCGGCCGGCGTGAGCGGGTGCTCCGTCGGAACCACGGTGGTGGGCAAGCAGGCCGCCGATTCCGCGGAGACGCTGGTCGCGGCGCTGACGAAGGCCTCCGACGAGGCCTCCAAGGCGGGGTCGGCCGACGTCAAGATGACCCTGACGTCGCCGGACACCGGCGGCAAGCCGGTCCAGATGAACGGCGTCTACTCGTGGGGCAACGGCCTCGCGATGGAAGGCGAGATGCCGGCCAAGGACATGGGCATGGAGGACCTGGTCGCCGACGGCACGATCACGTACCGGCTCGTCCAGGGCGCGTACTACTACGGCGTCGACCCGGCGCCGGACGGCCCCTTCAAGGGCAAGTCCTGGCTGAAGCTCGACGCCTCGGCCGTCCTGGGCGACAAGGGCGCCGCCGCCATGAACTCGGGCAACAACGACCCGACGGCCGGCCTGAAGTCGCTCAAGTGGGCCAGTAACGTCACCAAGGTGGGCAAGGAGGACGTCAACGGCAAGAACTCCGTGCACTACCACGCCACGGTGCCCACCTCCAAGATGGGCGATGCGGCGGCCGTGTTCGGAGCGGTGGGGGGCAGCGGGGTCACCGAGCTGGTCGCGGACGTCTGGGTCGACGACCAGGGCATGCCCGCCCGGCTGAACCAGACCTTCGGCACCACGACCGTCAATGTGGACTTCCAGTCCTTCGGCGTCGCGAAGGACATTGCCGCCCCGCCGGCCGCCGACACGGCGGACATGACCGACCTGGTGAAGAAGGGCGGCCTGGGCAAGGGCTGAGCCGTACGGCGGCCGGCCGGGCCCCGGCGGGCCCGGCCGGCGGCCGCGCCGCCAGGACCGCAGAGGTAAGGACCGCAGAGGCAAGGACCGCAGCGGTAAGGACCGAACGGTTCAGTTCATATACTGGACTCACGGGCAGCACCCAGCAGGCCCGAAGGCGTCACCACGCGGTCATACGAAGGACACCCCCATGGAAGCCGAGACGTCGAACGCCACGGACGAGTACGGCATCCCCGTCATCCCCGGGCCCTCCGACGCCGCCCAGCGCAAGCGGCAGGTCATCATCGACGCGGCCGCCGCGGAGTTCCTGGCCGAGGGCTACTCGGCCGCCTCCATGGATGCGATCACCAGCCGCTCCGGTGTGTCCAAGGCGACGATCTACAAGCACTTCGGCAACAAGGAGCGGCTGTTCCTCGCCGTCATCGGCGGCATACTGCCCCGGACGTACGCCGGCCTCGAACCCTGCGGCTCCACCCTCGCGGACGCCTCCGACCTGCGCGCCGCCCTGATCCGCCTCACCGGCGACTGGGCCGCGCTGCTGCTGCGCCGCGACATCATGACCCTGCGCCGCCTGGTGATCGGGGAGATCGACCGTTTCCCACAGCTAGGCCGGCTCTGGTACCAGGTCACCTACGACATGAACAACAAGCCCCTCATCGAGGCCGTCACCGAGCTCAACCGGCTCGGGAGGCTCGACACCCCCGATCCCGCGCTCGCCGTCCAGCAGCTCGTCGCCGCCACCGTCGGCGTCCCGCAGCTGGTCCACACCTTCGCGCCGGCCGCCGAGCTCGACCCGGCCGAGCTCACCCGTGTGGTCACCTCGGGCGTGGACCTGT
The DNA here is from genome assembly GCF_042750105.1 of Streptomyces sp. NPDC059443. Taxonomy (NCBI): domain Bacteria; kingdom Bacillati; phylum Actinomycetota; class Actinomycetes; order Kitasatosporales; family Streptomycetaceae; genus Streptomyces; species Streptomyces sp. NPDC059443. The sequence goes on from NZ_JBHYVM010000005.1 coordinate 276,551, forward strand.
TCCTGGCCCGGTACGCCACCGCGTAGTGGGCCGGACCGGCTCCGTACCGCCCTTCCCGGCGGTACGGAGCCGGTGTCACCGGGTCAGCGGTCCTGGGAGAGGCCGTAGAGCTCGGCGAAGGTGCCGCCGAGGGCGGTGAGTTCGGCGAAGGTGCCGGTTTCGATGATGCGGCCCTTGTCGAGGACGATGATGCGGTCGGCCAGGCGGCAGTTCTCCATCCGGTGCGTGACGATCATGGTGATCCGGTCGTCCTTCATCTCCTGGAGCCCGGTGAAGATCCGGTGTTCGCCGCGCGCGTCCATCGCCGAGGTCGGTTCGTCCATGATCAGGAGCCGGGGCCTGCGGTGGAAGGCGCGGGCGCAGGCCAGGCGTTGCCACTGGCCGCCGGAGGGCTCGTGGCCGCCCCACAGCGAGCGGGCCAGGAGCGTGTCGAGAGCCTGCGGGTAGCCCTGGACGGCCTCGCGCATGCCGACCGCGTCGAGCGCTTCCCACACCGCTCCCTCCCCCCGCGCGGCGGGCTGGCCGAGGGTGACGTTCTCGCGCGCCGTGAAGGGCCAGTGGGCGAAGGACTGGGCGACGAGGCCCACGTGGTTCCACAGGGTGCGCTGGTCGTGGGCCCGTGTCGGGGTGCCGTCCCAGTACGCCTCCCCGTCGCTCGGCACCGTGAGCCCGGTCAGCAGCCGGATGAGGGTGGACTTCCCGGCTCCGTTCTCGCCGACCACCGCGATGATCTCGCCGCGTGACAGGGACAGGGTGACCGGGCCGAGGGCCGGGGTGTCCTTGCCCGGGTAGGTGTACGAGGCGTTCTCCAGGCTGACCTTCTCGGGCGGCCCGGCTTCCACGGCGCCCCGGATGACGGCCAGTTCGCGGGCCCGCTCCAGGAAGAGCCGGTAGTCCTCCAGGTAGAGGGCGTGCTGGAACATGGCGGCCCCGTAGACCACGAGGCTCGACAGGGCGGCGGCGGAGGTCCGCATGGCGACGATCGCGGTGCCCGCCGCCGCGAGGGCCATGGAGCCCGTGAGGACCAGTGCGGCGAGCGCGGCCCACGTGCCGAGCTGGAAGAGACCGCCGAGGGCGGCGGCGAGGAGCGAGACGCGCAGGTACCTCGGGGCGGAGCCGACGAGTTTCGCGTCGATGCGGGCGCAGACGGCGGCGTACCAGGCGTGCGCGTGGGGGCGCATGGAGTTGCAGCGCAGCTCGTCGCCGAGCTTGTGGGTGGTCAGGTACCAGCGCATCATGCCGCGGATGTTGCGGGAGGAGACCGTCTCGTTGTGGAGGGTGTGGTCGAGCCGGGCGGCGATGACGGCGCCCGTGCCCCGGGGCACGACGGAGAGCAGCAGGAGCGGCATCAGGACGGGGTGGACGACGGCGAGGACTCCGGCGACGGCGACGAGGCTGATCAGGCCGTTGGTGAAGGCCATCGCGTCCTTGACGAGCATGGAGGAGCGGGCCGCGCCGATCTCGGCGGCCTCGGAGCGGTCGGAGAACACGGGCTCGTCGTAGGCGGACACCTCCACGTCCATGTGGGCGTCGACCATTTCCAGGTCGGCCGTCGTGGCCAGCCTGGGGGTGAGCCGGCGGGCGGCGCCGCCCGCGGCGATCCCGGCCGTCGTGCCGGCTCCGGCCGCGACCGCCGCGATCGCCAGCGGCCAGGCGGCTGCCGCGAGCCGCTCCCCCGCCGGACCGCCGGAGAGTAGCGGCCCCATCGCGTCGGCGACCCCTGCGAGGCCGGCGGCCGTACACGCTCCGGCGAGGATCTGGCCGGCCAGCAGCCAGGTCACCGAGACGGGGTCGATCCGCCAGGCCATCCGCGCGGTCTGTGCGAGCGCGGCGGGCAGCCGCGCGGCCATCGTGCGCAGCGAGAGGTTCTCCATGGCCTCGTTGTGCGCTCCCGCGGTGAACGTGAACTCGGGTGGGTCGCCTGGCGCCGGCGGGGTGGGTCCGGCCGGTTTCGTCCGGGCCCTCGGTGCCGTCTTCTCAGCCACGTGCAGCTCCTTCACGTCGTCGTCGGACAGCGGCGGTCCACCGCCCCGGTGGGTCGCCGAGTGACGGAGTACATCCGAGTCCGGAGGACGGAGTAACCAGAACCGGCCTTCATCGCGGGCCGTTGGGAACAGGCGCGCGAGGCGCGCGGAGCGGCCGCCCGCGGGGCGGCCCGGAGACGAGAACGGCCGGATCCCGACGGAGCGCGGGGGAATTGCCTTGCACGCCCTGCGCTCACGCCGGGGGCGCTCGACAGGATGAAGTTTCCCGGACTTTCGCCCACCGGACGTACAGCGCGAAACGGACGGACACGGCGGATGTGCAGACTGCTCGTGGACGGGCCCCAGTTGGCCCCACCCGCGGAAATGGGGAGCGCTGATGGACGAGTTCGGCCGACGCCGATTCCTGATGGCCACGGCTACCGCTGCGACCGCCGCCACTGCCGGAGCCTTCGGCGTCAAGTCACTCACCGGCACCGCGGCCGCGGCCACCCGCGCCGCGCACGACGCGCAGAGCGCTGCCGGGTACGTGGACGTACAACTGCTCAACATCACCGATCTGCACGGCTACCTGGCCGCCGCCCCGGCCCAGGATTCCGTCATCACCGGCGCGGGCGGCCGCCAGTACGCCGTCGGCGGGGTCGCGTACATGGCCACCCACCTGGCGCGGCTGCGGGCCGGCCGGGCCAACTCGTTCTTCTTCGCTCCCGGCGACCTCTTCTCCGGCTGGGACTTCCCCGCGTTCACCCTCGCCGACGAGCCGACCATCGAGGCGCTGAACCGGCTCGGGCTGGACTTCGCGACGGCCGGGAACCACGAGTTCGACCGTACGCCGGGCTTCCTGCGCCAGCACATGGAGCAGGGGATCCCCTACGAAGGGGCGGGGCAGACCAACTCCTTCCCGGACTCGGGCGGCGCCCGCTTCCACGGCGCCGACTTCCGCTACTACAGCGCCAACGCCGTGTCCGGGGCGGGCGGAGCGACCGTGCTTCCCCCGTACAACATCGAATGGGTGGCCGCGCCCGGCGGCAAGCGGCTGCCCATCGGCTTCATCCATCTGACGCTCCTGGGCACCGAGTCCGGCGGCAACTCCTACCAGCCGGGCCTCACCACGCTCGACGAGCTGTCCGCCGCCAACCTCTGCGCCGCGCGGCTCAAGGCGCTCGGCGTCGGCGCCATCGTGCTCAGCATGCACGACGGGGCGGTGGCGGGGTCCGAGTTCGACTCCGGCAGCGAGCCCAGCGGTCCGGCGTACGAGCTGGCGCTGCGCGTGTCCTCCGACATCGACGCGATCGTGACCGGGCACTGGCACTGCGCCTTCAACATGATGCTTCCGGGGCCCGACGGGCGGCCGCGGCCCTTCGTCGAGGCCGGCTGCCACGGGCAGATCATCAACGAGATCACCCTCCGGCTGGATCCCGACACCGGTACGGTCGTCCGCGCGCTCACCACCTCCGTCAACCACCCCAACACCCGTGACGTGGACCCCGATCCGGTGCTCCGGGAGGTCGTCGACTACTGGACCGGCTACGCGAAACAGCACGCGGCCACGGTCATCGGGCGCCAGCACGCCTCCTTCCGCCGCCAGTTGTCCCCGGCCGGGGAGAGCACCATGGGCAACCTGGTGGCCGACTGGGCGTTGTGGGCCGCCGCCCAGCCGGCCGACTCCTTCGACACCAGCCCCCGGCCGGACCGGGCGGACGCAGACCTCGCCCTGATCGCACTCGCCCCCCGCGTCGGGCGCAGCGTGATCAACACGGACCTGCTCGCCGGTCCCGCCCTGGACGACCCGATCGCGTTCGAACGGGCCTGGCGGGCCGTAGGCTACGGGTGTCCGCTGGTCAGCGCCGAGGTGAGCGGGCAGCAGCTGCACGACGCGCTGGAGCAGCAGTGGGGGTTCAACGGCTCCGGCCTGCTGACGTACGCGCCGCTCGCGGTGTCGGGGAACGTCCGGTACTCCTTCGATCCGGCCGCGCCCGCCGGTCACCGGGTCGCGCCGGGCGATGTCCTGATCAGCGGGGCCGCACTGCGCCTTGAGGCCTCGTACCGGGTGGTGACCACCTCGTACACATGGACCGGACAGGACGGCTATCCGGCGCTCGGCGGGTACCGGGCGCCGGCCCGCCACCGGCGCGACGTGGAGAGCTTTCCCGCGTACGTCGCCGCCATGGGCGTCCTGAAGGCCGTCTCCACGGGCCGGGTGAGGACGACGGACTCGCCCTACCTCGCACCCGGCCGGGAGGCCCTGATGCTGACCCCGGCCGATCCGGTACCGGGGGTGCCGGCGCCCGTCGCGGGGGCCGAGCCGGCCGCCCGGGACGCGGGGCGCCGGCCCGCCTGCTGATCCGGGCCGCCTGCTGATCCGGGCCGCCTACTGATCCGGGCCGATTGCAGAGCCGGTCCGGGCTGCTGGTCGGTGCCGGCAGTCCGGACCGGCGCGCTCAGGGGCCGAGCGGGAGCCTGGCCACCAGCCGGGCTCCCTTCGGGGAGTCGCGGACCGCCAGGGTGCCGCCGAGCCGCAGCGCGATGTCGCGGGCGATGGCCAGTCCCAGGCCAGAGCCGCCCTCGTCGCGGGCGCGGGCGTCGTCGAGCCGGGTGAAGCGTTCGAAGACCCGCTCGCGGTCGGCGGGCTCGATGCCCGCGCCGTCGTCGGTGACCTCCAGCACGGCTTCGTCGCGGTACCAGTCCTTGCGCAGGACGAGCGCGACCTCTCCCTCGGCGTGCCGCTGGGCGTTGTCCAGCAGGTTCGTCACCAGCCGGGACAGCCAGATCGTGGAGCCGCACACCGAGAGCCCGGGGGCGATGTCCGCCCGTACGGGGACCCGGTCGCCCTTGCGCGTGCGGGCGGCGTCCCGGACCACCTCCGTGAGGTCGACGGCCGCGGCGGGCGGCGGCTCCGAGGTGTCGAGGCGGGCGAGCAGGAGCAGGTCGGCCGCGAGGTCCTGGAGCCGTACGGTGTCCTCCAGCGCGCCGCTGACCAGTTCGCCCCACAGGGCGGGGTCCGGGTGTGCCTGTGCGACCTCCAGCTGGGTGCGCAGGACCGTGATCGGGCTGCGCAGTTCGTGGGAGGCGTCCGCGATGAACCGGCGCTGGCGGATCCCGGAGGCCTCCAGCCGGTCCAGGGTGGCGTTCATGGTGACGGCCAGCCGGGCCACCTCGTCGCGGGTGTGCGGCACGGGCACCCGGCGGTGCAGTTCGCGGTCGCCGATCTCGGCGACTTCGGCGCGGATCGCCTCGACGGGGCGCAGCGCCCAGCCCGTGACCCGCCAAGTGATCGCGGCTACGACGAGGACGAGCAGCGGTACGCCGATGGCCAGCGCCGCCACGATGGTGTCGTCGGCGGCGTCGGCGTCCCTGAGCGAGGTCCCGGCGTAGACGGTGACCAGGCCGTTCGCGGTGACGGTGGTGACCTGGACGACGCGCTGGCGGTGTTCCTGGCGGACCCGGCCGCCCTTCCAGGTGTCCCGGACGGTGCCGGGGGTCCGGGGCGGAGCGGGGGCGAGGGCGGGGCGGCCGGCCAGGTTGGGGCTGGCCGCCAGGACCCGGCCCTGCGCGTCGACGACCTGGATGAAGTCCGTTCCGCGGGCCGGGGGCGGTACGGAGTCCAGCCGGCCCGTGGCCGCCAGGGCGGCGATGGTGACGGCCTGGCGTTCGGCGTCGGCCTGGGCGTTCTCCGTCAGATTGGTCTCCAGCGCCCCGATCAGGGCGAAGGAGGCCGCGCCGAGGGCCAGCGCCACCACGGCGGAGGCGCCGAGGGTGGCCTGGGCGCGGACGGACCTGGGACGCAGCCGGTACGCGGCTTCGCGCACCCGGTACGCCGCTGCGCGCAGCCGGTGCCCGGCGGGGCGCGGCCGGGCCGGGGGCTCTCGGAGGGCGTCCTGGACCCCGTAGGACTCAGCCACCGTCGGCCGCCAGCCGGTAGCCGGCGCCCCGGACGGTCTCCACGGCGGCCCGGCCGAACGGCGCGTCTATCTTCCGGCGCAGGGCGCTGACGTGGACCTCGACGACGTTGAGGTCGCCCTCATAGGCGGCGTCCCAGACGTTTTCCAGGATGTCCCGCTTGGGTACGACTTCTCCGGCGCGGCGCGCCAGGTGCACCAGGACGGCGAACTCGCGCGAGGTCAGCCGGGCTTCGACGCCGCCCCGGGTGCAGATCCGGCGAGCGGGGTCGATGAGGAGGTCGCCGAACTCCATGACCTGCGGGCTGCGGCGGCCGGTGCGCCGGATCAGGGCGCGCAGCCGGGCCACGAGGACCACGTAGGAGAACGGCTTGGAGAGGAAGTCGTCGGCTCCGGTGTCCAGCGCCTCGGCCTCGTCGTACTCGCCGTCCTTCGCGGTGAGCATGAGGATGCCGGACTCGCAGCCGGCCGCGCGCAGCCGGGCGCAGACCCGGTAGCCGTTGAGGCCGGGCAGCATGATGTCGAGCACGATGGCGTCGTAATCGTGCTCACCGGCCATCCACAGGCCTTGCGGACCGTCGTGTGCCGTGTCCACAGTGAAGCCCTCGGCCCGTAGACCCCGTTGCAGAGCCGCGGCCAGCCGCCGCTCGTCCTCGACCACCAGTACGCGCATGAGGCAAGGTTCTCAGGTCGTGCCGCCGGCTTGCTGAAGGGATCTTCAGCTCGCTTCAGCGGAGCTTCAGCGTCCTGCTCGCAGGATCGGCCGAGCCGGGCGGGTTGCCCGGAGAACGCGAGGAGCATCCAGATGACTCAGTCCACTCCCCAGCCGCCCGAATACCCGGCGGACCAGGGCGAGGGCAGTGCCGACACCGTTGCCGGGGCGACCGGCAAGGCACCCGGGCGGGGCGCCCGCCTCGTCCGGTTCACCCGTGAGGGCCGTGCCCGCTGGGTGGCCCTCGGACTGGTGGTGGCGGCAGCGGCCGGCACCGCGGGGGTCGCCGCCGTGGTGGTGGCGGATCACGATCACGGACGCACGCGCGCGGAGCGGGTGTGGGACCGGTTCGACATGGAGAGCAAGGGGGACGGCCCGCGGATGGCGCCGGGGCCCGGCCGGCCGGGCCTGAAGGGCGAGAAGGGCGGCAAGGACGGCTCGGAGCGGTCCGGCAAGCAGGGTCGCGAGCACGGCCAGGGCCAGGGTCGCGAGCAGGGAACGGTCGTGGACCGGCAGGACAAGGCGCCCGTGCCGCTTCCCGCGCTCCCGGCCGCGCAGGCCCTCGCGAAGGCGGAGGCCGCCGTGCCCGGCGGCAAGGCCGAAGCCCTGCGGGCGATCGCCCAGGAGGGCGGCGGCAGCGCCTGGCGCGTGGTGGTCCTCGGCTCCGACGGGGTCCGGCACGTGGTGACCCTGGCCGGCGCCGACGGCGCGGTCACGGGCAACAACGTCCCGGGTGAGGGTGCCAAGGCCGGTAACTGACCGGCAGCAGGAACCGGCCGGTGTCCGCCACGTCCCGCCTCGGCGGGACGGAACGGGCACCGGCCGTCGGCGTCCCCATTGGCCCTACTTGGCCACGATTCGTACTACTTCCAGGTGAGCGCCTTGCCCTTGCCCAGGGTGAAGGGGTCGCCCCAGTACTCGCCTCCGGTGACCTTGACCGAGGCGGACGGGGCCAGCGCGACCGCGCAGCCGGTCGCCGTCTGGCCGTTGGTGAACCCCTTGGGCAGCGAGTCGCTCGGGCACTTCTCGAACTTCCCGATGACCATGAGGTCCTGGGCCTCGGTGCCGTCCGGGAGCAGCCCCTTGATGTGGCCCACCGAGGCGAACGACAGGTCCGTGGAGCCGGTGTTCTTGACCGAGTAGCGGACGTAGAACGGCACCATGCCCTTCACCTTGTCACCGAGCTTGAAGGGCTCCAGGTCGGCGGGCTGCCCCTCGTCGATCGAGGTGACGCTGAGCGCGATGGTGCCCTTGGTGCTGCCCGAGGCGAACGGGAACTGCGCGGGCTGCCCGATCTTGAAGGTCTGCCCCGCCTTCGCAGTCTCGCCGCCGCCACCGTATCCCTCGGCCGGAGCGGAGCTCGCGGGCGCCGCCGTCGGCGTGGCCGGCGCCGTCGGGGCCTGCGAGGAGGCCGCCGGCGGCGGGGTCTTCGCCGCGTCCGCGTCGTCGCCGTTGCACGCGGTCAGGGTGAGCGCCCCCACCGCCGCCAGGCCGATCGCGGCGGCGGTGTTGGCCCGTATGCCGAAACGGTTCATTCGTGTCCCCCATGTGTCTTCGGATGCGTCTTCGGATCGCCTGACGCGATCTCCGGAAGAGTTCCTAGTACAGGAATGAGGGATTCCGCAGGACGCGGACCGTTTCGTAACTGCATCTATAGATGTTCATGACAATTGGCCGCGCCTCAGACCTGGTCCAGCAGCCCCGCCGCCATCTCCCGCATCTCGATCTTGCGGATCTTGCCCGTCACCGTCATGGGGAACTCGTCCACCACATGGACGTAGCGCGGGATCTTGAAGTGGGCCAGCCGCCCCTCGCAGTAGGCGCGGACGCTCGCCGCGGTCAGCGGCTCGGCGCCCTCGCGCATCCGCACCCACGCCATGAGCTCCTCCCCGTACTTCGGGTCGGGCACCCCGATCACCTGGACGTCCATGACGTCCGGGTGCGTGTGAAGGAACTCCTCGATCTCGCGCGGGTACAGGTTCTCTCCGCCGCGGATCACCATGTCCTTGATCCGGCCTGTGATGCTCAGATAGCCGTCCTCGTCCATGACCGCGAGGTCGCCGGTGTGCATCCAGCGCGCCGCGTCCACGGCCTCGGCGGTGCGCTCGGGCTGGTCCCAGTAGCCGAGCATGACCGAGTAACCGCGGGTGCACAGCTCGCCCGGCTCGCCGCGCGGGACGGTCCGGCCGGAGGCCGGGTCCACGACCTTGACCTCCAGGTGCGGTCCGACGCGACCCACGGTCGAGACCCGGCGCTCCACGGAATCGTCCACCCGGGTCTGGGTCGAGACGGGCGAGGTCTCCGTCATTCCGTAGCAGATGGAGACCTCGCGCATGCCCATGCGGTCGATGACCTCCTTCATCACCTCGACCGGGCAGGGCGAGCCCGCCATGATGCCCGTGCGCAGGCTGGAGAGGTCGTAGGAGTCGAAGTCCGGGTGGGCCAGCTCGGCGATGAACATGGTGGGGACCCCGTAGAGCGAGGTGCAGGACTCGGCCTGGACGGCGGCCAGGGTCGCGCCCGGCTCGAACGCGGGCGCGGGAATGACCATGGCGGCACCGTGGCTGGTGCAGGCGAGGTTGCCCATGACCATGCCGAAGCAGTGGTAGAAGGGCACCGGGATGCAGACCCGGTCCTGCTCGGTGTAGTGGCACAACTCGCCCACGAAGAAGGCGTTGTTCAGGATGTTGTGGTGGGAGAGCGTCGCGCCCTTGGGGAAGCCGGTGGTCCCCGAGGTGTATTGGATGTTGATCGGATCGTCCGGGCTCAGCGCGGCCCCGGCACGGACCAGGTCGGCCGGGTCGCCCCGGCGGCCGCGTTCCAGCAGGGAGTTCCAGAGCGGCCCGTCCAGCAGGACCGTGAACTCCAGCGTCGCGCAGCGCGGCCGGACCTCCTCGATCATGGCCGCGTAGTCGGAGGTCTTGAAGCGGTCCGCGGCGACCAGCAGCCGGATCCCGGACTGGCGCAGCACGTACTCCAGCTCGTGGGAGCGGTAGGCCGGGTTCACGGTGACGAGGATCGCGCCGATCCTGGCGGTGGCGTACTGCAGAAACGTCCACTCGGCGCGGTTGGGGGCCCAGATCCCGACCCGGTCCCCCTTGACGATGCCGAGGTCCAGCAGCCCGAGCGCGAGGGCGTCCACGCCGGCGGCGAATTCCGCGTAGGTCCACCGGCGCCCGGACGCCATCTCCACGAGGGCGTCCCGGCCCGGGAACCTGCGTACCGTGCGGTCGAGGTTCTCGCCGATGGTGTCCCCCAGCAGGGGCACCTCGCACACCCCGGACGCGTAGCTCGGCTCGACGGACGGCACATGGACCCCCTGGGTTCGGTGGCGGGCGCCGGGGCCCCTTCGCACCGGCGCCCCCTCATGATCCTCTCGGCCCGGTCCGGAGACCAGACCCCGGCGGGTCCCGCCGCGCCGTCCCACGTCCTCCTACCCGGGGAGGGTGAGCAGCACCAGGGGGCGGGTGGTCGGCTGCGGCGATCCGCCGGCCGGCTCCAGGGTCAGACCGACCGCCGTGGCCGCCCCGAGTCCGCCGTCCAGTACCGCCGCCCCGTCGCCGGTGAGGAACCCGGCCGGGCGCATCCTGCCGTGGTCGGCGAGCCACAGCTGGTACGTCTTGCCCGCGCCCGCGGCGGGCAGCCGGTCGGTGAGGAACACCGCCTTGTCGCGGGCCGGCGAGGTGATGACGGTGGCGGCCGCTCCGCCGCTGGTGCGGCCGTGGACGGTCCGGGCGTCCGGGGCCGTGACGACGGCACGCAGCTCCTGGCTCCGCGCGGTGAGCCCCCGGGCCTCCTGGCGGGCCTGGTCCGCCCGGCCGCTCTGCCAGAGCGCGGCGCCGCCGAAGAGCGCGGCCCCGGCGAGGGAGGCGGCGACCACGAAGGCACCGGCCTTGCGCGGGAGGCGGTCGAGGAAACCGGCCGCTCTGCGGACTCCGACGTCGGGAGGCAGCCTGCGGACGGTCCCGATGCGGGTGAGGACGGCCGTCTTGAGGTGCGGCGGGGGCGCGACGGCGACGGCGGCGGCCAGCCGTCCGGCGGTGGCGGAGAACCCGGCGACGTCCCCGGAGCACGGCGCGCAGTGGGCCAGGTGCCGGGAGAACGCCTCGTGTTCTTCCCGGCCGAGCGCGTCGAGTGCGTAGGCCGCGGTGAGGGTGTGCAGTTCGTCTTCGTGTGCGTGCTTCATGTGGTCACCCCCATGCAGTCGCGCAGGCGGATCAGTCCGTCGCGCATCCGGGTCTTGATCGTGGGAAGGGGGGTCTGGAGGGTCTCCGCGACCTCCCGGTAGGTCAGCCCCCGGTAGTAGGCGAGCGTGACGGCCTCGCGCTGGAGCTCGGTCAGCCCGCGCAGACACCGTTTGACCTGGTCGCGCTCCAGGCGGTGTTCCACCTGCTCGCTCACCTCGTCGAAGGGCCGGCCCTGTTCGCGGACCCCCGCGTCGTGCTCGCGGTTGGCCGCGGCCTGGGCGGAGCGGACCCGGTCGACGGCCCTGCGGTGGGCGATCGTGGCCACCCAGGTCATGACGCTGCCCCGGTCGGGGCGGAAGCGGGCGGCCTGGCGCCACACGTCGATCATCACTTCCTGGGCCACCTCCTCCGACTGGGCGCGGTCGCGCACGACCTTGAGCACGATGCCGAAGACGGTTGCGGCTACGGCGTCGTAGAGGGCGGAGAAGGCGTCCTGGTCTCCGTGCGCCGCCACGCGTGCCATCAGCTCGGCGAGCGCGGCCCTTGCCGCGGCGGGGCCGGGGCCGGGACCTGGTACGGGGCAGGCGCCTTGGCCTTGACCTTCGCCTTCGGCTTCGCCTTGGCCGACGAAGCGCAGCTGCTCGGGGTTCACCTCAGCGGCCCCCGAGTGGGGGTGGGCCCGGGCGCGCACGCCGGGGCCGGGAAGGGTTCGCGCCGGTCCATCCATCGCATGAACGATCCTTCGGGGCAGGCGTACGCAAAGTCCTGTGTCTCTTGCGTCTCGCTGTCTCTTCGGAGCCGGGAGCCGCACGGATTGGCCGAGGTACGCGTCGCCGGGAACGGGTCAATGTGAAGGCCGGTCTTCACTTGACCGGATGACCGACCCATCCGGCGCGGCCACCGCGCCGAATGACCGTTGTGAGCATCAACCGAACGACCGTCAAGCGCGGCGGACTAGGCCGTCTCTTTCGGATCTTGTCGGTCAGGCACGCGTCGTCCGGTGCCGTGCCTCGGTGCGCTGCCGGGGCTCCCGCGTACCGGTCGCTTTTAAACAACACCC
>NZ_JBHYVM010000006.1:0-52518 GCF_042750105.1 Streptomyces sp. NPDC059443
GGGGCGCGGCGCCGGACCACCCGCCCTCGGCCCCCGCGCGGGGGGGGGGGGGGGGGGGCGGCGGGGCGGGGCGCGCGGGGGGGCGGGGGGGGGGCCCCGGGGGGGGGGCCCCCCGCCAGCAGGGCGGCGGCCGGGAGGATCGCGGAGATCGGTCTCATGCGGCCGATGCTCGGCGAGGCACGGGCCGCCCGCGCGGAGGGTGCGCCGACTGGCCCCACGACACGCCGCCGCGGGAGCTAGGCCGTCTCTTTGGCGCTAGGCCGGAGTGTCCGACGGGGCGATGGGCCAGCCGCGCATGGCGAAGACGCCCTCGTCTACGGCGCCGGTCGCGGCGTAGGTGGCCAGCGCGGCCTCGTTGTCGGTGTCGACGGCCACCCACATGCCGTAACAGCCGCGCGCCTCGGCCTCGGCGGCGAGCGCCTGGATCAGGGCGCGGCCGATGCCGCGCCGCCGGTAGCCCTCGTCCACGGAGAGCTCGTACAGGCACATCTCGGTGCCCTTGTCGGGGTGGCTCATCTCGATGCCGGAGACCGTTCCGGCGGGCACGCCGTCCACGTAGGCGATGAGCATCAGGTGCCCGGGGGCGGCGAGGAAGCGCTCCGACCAGTCCGGGCGGACGGGCCCGTCGAAGAGGGGTTCTGCGGCTTGGAGTTCGGCGGGGGTGCGGGCGGCTCGGATGTCCATGGCGGTGACGATAATGGCCCGTACCCGGGTCCGAGGGGGAGCCGGATCCCGGTACGGCGTGGCGTGGCGCCGGAGCCGGTCCGGGTCAGGCGGAGGCGGGGTCCGCCGCGCGCAGCGCGAGGGCGGCGGCGAAGCCGGGCGGGGCGGGGAGATCCGCCAGGGTCCAGCCGGGGAACGGGGCCGGGGCGGTGGCGGAGCCGACGTAGGGCTCCACCAGACCGAGCGCGAGGCCCGTCCCGATGGCCTTGAGGCAGGCCTCCTTGCGGGACCACACCCGGGCCAGCGCCCGCGGCCGGTCCGGCTCGGCGAGCGCGGTGAGCTCGGCGGTCTCCGCCGGGTGCAGGGTGCCCACCACGTCGGCCACCGCGTCCGCGCCCGGGACGGCCTCCACGTCCACGCCGACGGGTACCCGCGCGAAGGCGAGGTAGGCCACGTCGCCGCTGTGCGAGAGGGAGAAGTGCGGTGCGCCGCCGTCGTCTTGGCGCTGGCCGTCGGCGAGCGCGGGCCGGCCGTGCGGGCCGCCGCAGCACGGGCACTCCTCACGGGTCAGGGCCACGTCCGCCGGAGCCAGCCCCAGGTAGGCGCCGAGCAGCGCCCGCAGGCCCAGGTGCGAGGCCACGTACCGGTGTCGGGCTTCCGGCCTCAGGAACCGCCCGGCGCGATCGAGCTCGGCCGCGTCCAGCACCGGCGAGGCCTCGTCGACACGGAGCCCGCCGACCATGTCCAGCGTGGTGTCCAGGGACCACACCGCGGGCAGCGCGCCGACGCGCGGCGCGTCGGCGCCGAGCCGGTTCACGCCGAGTTGGTTCGCATGCGTGGTCACCGCGAAATCCTAACCGCAAGCGGCTCCCACCTGGACTTCTCAACCGGGTCCAGGGGCCCAGGACTCGGCGTTGCGCGGACCGCGGCCCGGAGCGTGCGGTGTACGGAGGGCTGCGGTGCGGCGTGCGGATCAGTGGGTGCGGCTCGACGCCGGTTGGACCGGGGTGCCGTCGTGCGTCTTCGCGTCGGGGGACGGGGTGCCGTCGGTCCACGCGTAGACCTTCTTGCCGCGTACCGCGACCTGGTACTGGTAGTAGTCACGGCATTCGGGCCGCTCCTCGGCCCGGGTGTCGCCCGGCCACCACCTGGCCGCCAGCGCCGTCCGCGCGTGCTTCTTCGGCTTGCCCGCCGAGCACTGCGGGCCGTCGAGCGGGGTCGAGCCCAGCGTGAACCGGATCAGCCGGGCCCCGCCGTCGGTCCGTGCCTTTATTCGGACGTCGGTGGCGTCCTTCGGAACCCAACCGGGCAGCACCCACGTCGGCTCCCCGCGCGTGGGGGCATCGGCGGCCGTCGCGAAGCGCTTGCCCTTCTCCTTGAACACGTGGTCGTTGATCGTGTCGGTCAGGGGGTTGTTGGGGAGGTTGGGCAGGGCGATGGCGGCGGTGGCGAGTACTCCGACGGTTGCTGCGGCGATGACGAGAGGACGGCGGCTCATGTCTACGAGTATTCGCGGCGGGGCCCGTAACCCGCGTCCCTCCCGAGGACGAACCGGATCTATGCCGAAAGAGTGACATCGAGTCATACCTGAGTCCTGCCCCGGGGCTTACGCCGTCGCTACGGGGCTCTGGGTAAAGTGCGCTGACCTGCACGAAAGCCCTCCCCGGAGGGAGGGCTCGATGTGGGACGCGGGAAGTGCCCCCGGCAGGACTCGAACCTGCGGCCAAGTGCTTAGAAGGCACCTGCTCTATCCACTGAGCTACGGGGGCCGGAAGGTGGCCGTGTTGGCCTGGAGCCCCGGGGTGGGGGTGGGACTGTGGTCCGTGCCGGGTCAAGGATAGGGCTCCGGTTGCCTTGTCCCGGTTGCTTCACCCGCGTGCCACGATGTGTAGGTTCGGTGAAGCGGTCCCGATAATCGCAGGCAGGTGCGATTCTCGCATCGGTTTTGCGCCGTGGCGCCCTGGGTGTTGTGCACTCGTTATGCCTGCGCCCCACTAGTCCGCACTGTCCAGGATGTCCCACTGGAGTAGCGGTCGGCGCGCAGAGGACGTATAAGCTTCAAAAATGGTCCCAAATTGGGCATTCTTCGCATGTGGTGACCTTGGATGTTCGGCCTCAGCTGCTCGATGCCCTGTCCGCCCTGCGCGACCGGGTCGCGTCCGTGCGTCTGCCGCTGCCCCTGCCCGGCGCTCCGCGCGCCCGCCAGACCAGAGCCGAGCTGCTCGCGCAGCTCGACGACTACCTCGTACCCCGGCTGAAGGCGCCGGAGGCGCCGCTGCTCGCCGTCGTCGGCGGGTCCACCGGAGCCGGTAAGTCCACCCTCGTCAACTCCCTCGTAGGGCGCCAGGTGAGTGAAGCCGGAGTGCTCCGGCCCACGACCCGCACCCCCGTGCTCGTCTGCCATCCGGAGGACCATCACTGGTTCGCCGGGATGCGGGTGCTCCCCGACCTGATGCGGGTCTGGGCTCCGCAGACCGACGACGACCCCCTTCCGGCCATCCGGAAGACCCCCCACCGGCCGGGCGACAGGCACGGGCACGCCACCCGGGAAGTACGCATCGAGACCGTCTCCACCCTGCCCCGCGGTCTCGCCATCCTCGACGCCCCCGACATCGACTCCCTCGTGGTCGACAACCGGACGCTCGCCGCCGAACTCATCTGCGCCGCCGACGTCTGGGTCATGGTCACCACCGCCTCGCGCTACGCCGACGCCGTGCCCTGGCACCTGCTGCGCACCGCCAAGCAGTACAAGGCCACCCTGGTCACCGTCCTCGACCGGGTCCCGCACCAGGTGCTCACCGAGGTCTCCCGGCAGTACGGGGCCCTGCTCACCCGGGCCGGGCTGGGCGACGTACCGCGGTTCACCGTTCCCGAGCTGCCCGAATCGGCCGGCGGGGGCGGGCTGCTGCCCGCCAGCGCCGTCGCGCCGCTGTTCGCCTGGCTCGCCCACCACGCGCAGGATCCGGCCGCCCGGCAGTACGCCGTCGGGCGCACCGCGCTCGGCGCGCTCGACTCCCTCGCGCGCCGGATGCCCGAGCTCGCGTCGGCCGTCGCGGCCCAGCACGCCGCCGCCGTACGGCTGACCTCCGCCGTCGAGGACGCGTACAAGAGGGAGGGCAAGCGGGTCCGCAACCGGCTCGACCGGGGCGCCGTACTGGCCGGGGACGCGCTGACCCGGTGGCGCGGCTACCCGCTCGACACGAGCGCCGACGAACTCCTCGACTCGCTCGCGGAATCCCTCGCCGCGCTCCTCCAGTGCGCCGTCGCCGCCGCCGACGAGCGGATCGCCGACGCCTGGCGGCGCGAGCCCGCGGCCGGCGCCGTGGCGCTGCCGGCCCCCGACCACGAGGCGGCGGAACGTATCGGCATGGCCGTACGGCGCTGGCGGCGCGTGCTGGAGGAGCTCGCCGAGGAAGAAGTCGCCCGGCTCGACAAGCAGCCCGCGCCCGACCCCGACGGGATCGCCGCCCTGCTGGTCGCCGCCCTCCTCGGCGGCAAGCGGGCCCGCCCGGCGGGGGAGAAGCTCGCCGAACGGATCGGCGTACAGGCCGCCGTACGCCTGCGCGACCGGGGCGGGGAACTGGTCGGCGAACACCTCGACCAGGTGCTGCGCGCCGAACGCGACCGCCGCCTCGCCCCGATCGAGGCGCTCGAAGTGAGTCCCGAACCCCAGGCCGAGCTGATCGCCGCACTGTCCGTACTGCAGAAGGAGAGGTGACGCGGTGACCGCCTTGACCGACCGGACCGACGACCGCTGGGACGACGGACTCATCGCACGCTCGCGCCCCCGGGTCGCCGACGACGACTGGCCCGGGACCGGCGACGACGAGGGTGACGAAGCACTCGTACGGGCGGTTTCCGGCGCCGGAAGCGACGGCGGCAAGGCCCCCGCGCCCCCGCTCAGCCCCGAGGCGCAGGCGCTGCGCGTCCGCCTCGACGCGCTGCGCCAGCTCATCGGGCTGTCCCGGACCCGGATCCTCGACGGCAAGACCCTCGCCGAGGCCGGACGGATCCTGGACGAGGCGGCGGCGCGGCGCGGGCTCTCCCCGCAGCACACCGTCGTCGCCATCGCCGGGGCCACCGGAAGCGGCAAGTCGACTCTCTTCAATTCACTCGCCGGAGTGCAGATCTCCGAGACCGGGCTGCGCAGGCCGACCACCGCCGCACCCATCGCGTGCAGCTGGTCGGACGGCGCCGCCGGCCTGCTGGACCGCCTCGAAATCCCCGGCCGGCTGCGCCGCCGGCCCCGCGAGACCTCGGAGGCCGAGGCGCTGCGCGGCATGGTCCTCGTCGACCTCCCCGACCTGGACTCGGCGGTCGGCGCGCACCGCGACCACGTGGACCGGGTACTGGCCCTGGTCGACGCGGTGGTGTGGGTGGTGGACCCGGAGAAGTACGCGGACGCGGTGCTGCACGAGCGGTACCTGCGCCCGCTGGCCGGCCACGCCGAGGTGACGTTCGTCGTGCTCAACCAGGTGGACCGGCTGCCCGGCGAGTCCGCAGATCTCGTCCTGGACGACCTGCGCAGGCTGCTCGACGACGACGGGATCGCGCTCGGCGAGCACGGGGAGCCCGGGGCCACCGTCCTAGGGCTTTCCGCCCTTACGGGTGAAGGCGTGGGGGAACTGAGGGAGATGCTCGGACAGTTCACCCAGGAGAAGGGCGCCGCGACCCGGCGGATCTCCGCGGACGTCGATCGGGCCGCGGCACGCCTGCGGCCCCTCTACATCGCCGACGGCCACTCCGGGCCGGAGATCGGTGAGACGGCGCGCGCCGAGTTCGAGGACCGGCTCGCCGAGGCGGTCGGGGCCTATGCGGCCGGCCTCGCCGCCGAGCGGGCCTGGCGGCGCAATGCCGGAAGGGCGTGCGGAACCCCGTGGCTGCGGCTGTGGAGGTGGTACGAGAACCGGCGCGCCCCGCGCTCGCTGGTCGGCCTCGCCGCCCTGGCGGCGATCGGCCGCTCACCGGCGGGCCCCGAGGTGCCGGCCGAGGAGGAGGTGACGGCCCGCCAACGAGTGGAACAGGCCGTACGGACCGTCGCGGACGAGGCGGTCCGAGGCCTGCCCGACCCGTGGGCGCAGGCCGTACGGGAGACCGCGGTCCGCGGCGCCGAACGGCTCCCGGAGGCGCTGGACGAGATCGCGGTGACCCTCGGCGCGGCGGTCGCGGTGCCCAGCGCCAAGCCGCCGCGGCCCTCGTGGTGGCCGGCGGCGGTGCTCGCGCAGGCGGCCATGTCCCTGCTCCAGATCTACGGCGGGCTGTGGCTGGTCGGGCAGATCGTCGGAGTCCTGGAACCGCGGCTGATGCCGCCGGTGCTGCTGATGGTGGCGGGCATCATCGGCGGGCCGCTGGTGGAGTGGGCCTGCTCGATCGGGGCCCGGGGCCCGGCCAGGCGGTACGGGCAGGACGCGGAGCGCCGGCTGCGGCAGGCGGCGGCCGGCTGCGGACGGGCCCGGGTGCTGGAGCCGGTGGCGGCGGAGCTGCTGCGCTACCGGGAGGTGCGCGAGCAGTACGCGACGGTGGCGAAGTTTTCCACAGCGCGTCAGTAATCCACAGGCTCAAGCGGGTTCCGGCGGACCGGGCCAGCATGGTCGTACCTCGTGCGGATGGTCCGGGCGGGTACGGAATGCGGATCGGGGCGGCGCGTTGCCGAGCGCGCGGCCGCGACCCCGGGAGGACGGCCGGGATGAACGACACCCAGGTGACGCTGGTGGGCTATGTGGCCACCCAGATCGACTACAAGGAGACGGCGAGCGGTCCGGCGGCCAGGTTCCGCTTCGCCGTCACCCCCAGGTACTACGACCGGAAGAAGGAGGCCTGGGCGGACGCGCCCACCAGCTTCTACACGGTGTGGGCCCGGCGCGGGCTCGCCGTGAACCTCGCCGGATCCGTTTCCGTGGGAGAACCGCTGGTGGTCCACGGGCGGCTGAGGGTGCGCGACGCCCCGCCCGACGGGGAGGGGAACAGGTGGTTCTCGGCGGAGATCGACGCGACCGCCATCGGGCACGACCTGAACCGGGGCACGGCGGCTTTCCGGCGGGTGGTCAGGACGGACACACCGCTGATGGGTGCTCAGAAGGCGGCGGTGGTCTGAGTGTTCGAGACGGCTAGGATTCCCCGGTACTCACGGGCACCTGGGCCTTCGGCCCGAAGGGGAAGACTGTGTCGATTGCCGTTCCCGCATCCTCCACTCCTGCTGCTGCTCACGCTGTCGCTCCGCGATCCGCTCCGGAACCTGGTCCGGAACCTGGTCTGGAATCCGCTTCGGCCTCCGGTCCCGCCTCCGGTCGGGCTTCCGGTCGGGCTTCCGCCGTTCCTCCGGTTCCCGGTCCGGCCCGGGCCGTGGTCGGCGCGGCCAGACGGGGCTCCGCACGGCTGCCCATCGCGGGGGCGCTGCTCGCCGCGGCGCTGGCCGCGGCCCCGGGTGCACAGGCGGCCGCCGACACCGGCCCGCTCCCACCCAGGGCGCCGGAGGGCGCGAGCGCCGTGCTGGACGGGCTGAAGACCTACGGGCAGGCCGTGCTGCGCGGGGCGGACGGCTCGGTGCGGCAGATCCCGGCCGGACTGTACGAGATGCGGGTCGACGGCGGCGGAATGCTCCAGACGTACGGAGTCGGCATCGCTGGCAACGCGCAGCCCCAGGCCCGGTACACGGAGAGCGGCTGGAACGGCACCCCCCTCGCCGGAAGTGGAGAGGGGGGCCGGGTCCGCTGGGTCCTGGAGCACTCCTACCCCCAGTTGAACGATCTCGCCGGGCTGGCCAAGGCGGCCGGAGCGGCCGGGCTCACCGCGGAGAGCGCGGCGGCCGGGACCCAGGTGGCCATCTGGCGACTGGCCGACGGCGTGCGGGTGGAGGCAGCGGATCCGCAGGCACAGAAGCTGGCCGACTACCTCCAACGGGAGGCGGGGCGGCTGCCGGAGCCCCCGGCCTCGCTGGGGCTGGACCCCGGTGAGGTGTCGGGGCCGGCGGGCAGCAGGATCGGGCCCGTCACCGTGCGGACGGGTGCGCAGAGCGTGAGCGTGACTCCCGACGCGGCGGCCCTGGCCATGGGGGTGCGGGTTCTGGACGCCGAGGGGCGGCAGGTCGACACCGCCGCCAACGGGACGAAGCTGTTCTTCGAGGTGCCGGCGGGGACCCCGGACGGCAGCGCCTCGGTCACCGTGCACGGGTCCACCCGGGTTCCGGTGGGGCGGGTCTTCACCAGCGGGGTGCCCGCGCAGGCACAGATCGTGGCCGGCTCCAGCGAGTCCGCTCTCGGGGCCACGGCCACGGCGAAGTGGCCGCGGCCCACGGCGGTCCAGGCTGCGGACGCGGCGGCTTCGGGCGCCTCGGGCGCGGCGGTGGCGGCGCTGGGCACGCTGTCCGCGCCCGCCTCGGCGGCCATGTCGGACACCTCGGAGGAGCGGCTGGCCACGAGCGGCAGCTCGACGGCGACCCCGGTCATCGCCTCCCTGGCGGTCGGCCTGGTGGTCCTCGGCGGCCTCGTCGTCCTGCTCGTGCGCAAGCGGCCCCTGGAAGAGGGCCACGGCCCGGACCGGGAGACGGGCCGGGAGTAGGTGCTCCGGCGGGTGCTCGGGCAAATGCTCCGCTCGCTCGCGGCAGCGAACGCGGGTGGCCGCGAGGGGCCTCGCGCGGGGCGGGGTCCGCGCGGTGTGCGCGGAATGTCCGGTGCTTCGACGGTCATAACCGGACGAATTCCATCCACTTCAAACGGAGTGGATCATGCGGTTCTTCGTGGCTAAGGTGAACCGGCAAACATGATCGTTCCAATGTTGAGGTGCTGCTTGTGAAGTTGTCCCGGATAGCCGCGTCGGTCGTCACGGCGGCCATCGCCCCGGCCGTTCTGTTCGCCTCGCCGGCCTTCGCAGCCGACTCGGCGACTCCGGCACCCGCGTCCGCCCCGGACGAGGCCCCGGCCGGTGTCGCCAAGGGCGGCGAGCAGGCCGGGAAGAAGGCCGACGGCGATGGGAAGCGGGCCGAGGGCGACCGGGAGGCCATCCTGCGCCTGATGGCGGCGACGCCGGTGGGCTCCTCCATGCGCCTGCAGGGCAGCAAGGCCATCGACGGCGGCCCGGCGGCCATGCGCGCCTTCCTGGAGACCGGCCAGTACGTGGCCCGGGACCAGGACAACCGGGTGATGATCGTGCGGATCATGGACCAGGCCCAGATGGACTCCGAGGTCAGCGCCGGCGTGGTCGAAGCGGGTCAGGCTGCCCTCAAGGGCTCGGCGGCCGACCGCGTGGCCTTCCTGGAAATGGGCCAGTACGAGGCCCGGGACGACGACAACCGGGTCTGGATCTCGCGGATCATCGGCAAGGCCCAGGCGGGCACCGGCGTCAACCGAGGCGTGATCGAGGCGGGGAAGGCCGCCCTCAAGGGCTCGGCGGCCGACCGCGAGGCCTTCCTGAAGACCGGCCGTTTCAAGGCCCGCGCCGATGACATCAGGGTCGAGCTGGCCCGGATGGAGGGCGCGGCGGGCCCGATCCTCGCCAAGGGGATCGACAAGATGTTCAGTACCAGCCCGACCCTGGCCGAGCTGGAGCACTTCCTCGCGGTGACCCAGTTCGAGCTGCGCGACGAGGACAACCGCCTCGCCATCTCGAAGATCATCAACGCTGGTGGTCCCGAGGTGCAGAAGGCCGGCAAGGCCGCGCTCCAGGGCACCCCCGCCGACCGCGAGACCTTCCTGAAGACCGGGCAGGCCGAGGCCCGCGCGAAGGACGAGAAGGCCGCCGAAACCAAGCCGGGCACCGGCACCGGCACCGGAACGGGAACCGGTACCTCGGGGGTCGTGACCGCCGGCGCGAAGAGCGGCACCGGCTCCGGCACGGGCAACGTCAACGCGAGCCCGGCCGGTTCCACCGGAACCAGCGTGCTCGCCTCCACCGGTACCGACCCGCTGTGGGTGTCCACCGGAGCGGGCGCCGCGCTGGTCGCGGGCGCGGGCTTCGTGTTCGCCGCCCGCACGCGCCGCCAGGGCCCCAAGGCCTGACCCGGACCGGGCGCCGCCCTACGCGGCGGCGCCCGCTCCTCAGCCCGCCGCGGGCCCCGCGCCACCCGCTCCTCAGCCGGCCCCGCCCGGGCCGACCGCACCCGTACCCGGACCCGGGCCGACCGGACCAGGGCCGACGCCGCCCGGGCCGACGCCGCCAGGGCCGGCCGCACCCGGGCCGGCCACGCCGAGATCCGCGCGCATCGCGTCCCGCATGTTCTCCCAGAGCTCCCAGAGGCCGACCAGCTCGGCGTGGATCTCCTCGAAGGACCCGTCAGGCGCGGGATCGCCCTCCTCCAGCCGCAGCGTCCGGCGGTAGGTCTCGGCGAGGGTCCTCGTCATCAGGTCCAGTTCCCCGAGCACCGCCGCGGAAGCGATCATCTGGGCCTCCGCGAAGGCGGCGTGGTGCGCGTTGCGGGACTCCTCCAGCGCCGCCCGGTCCTCCGCGGTGGCCCGCGCCCTGTGGACGAGCCACAGGAAGGACATGAGGGCGATCCGGTACCTCCGGTACGCGGCGTTGGCCGCCGTATAGCAGTCGCGCCTGCGGGCCTGCTCCGCCAGCTCCTGTTCCCGCAGCCACCGCGCCTGCGCGACCCGCTGCTCGCGCTCGAACTGCGCCGCCTGCACCCCCGCCACCATCCGCTGCGACAGCACGGTCGCCAGCAGCGTCCCGGCCACGCCGACCACGGCGGCGCCCAGCGCGATCAGCCCGTTGTCCACGGTTCCACCGTTCCCCCCAACCTCGGCCGCGGCCCCCCGGCCGCCGCCCGTTCCGCGCCATCCTGCCGTGTTACCAGGCCGGGCGCGGGTCCCTCAGCTCCTCCGGGGTCTGCTCGGGCAGCCATGTGTGCCCGACGTCCGTGCGCCACAGGGAACCGGGGCTCGGGGCGTACTCCTGCGTCGGCGGGGCCGGCTCGTGGAAGCGCTCGGTGCCCGGCAGCGGCAGCTCCACCAGCTTCCCCTCGCGGAACATCCACAGACCGAAGCAGTCGTCGTCCTCGTCGTGGAGCATGACCTGCACGCACTCCGGCCTGTTCCACGGCAGCGCCTCCAGGTCCTTAAGGACCCCCGCGCGCTGCCCCTCCCGGAAGAACTCCAGGTGCCACCCGCCGACGAACCATCCGGGTATCGGCTCGAACCGGCCGAGCCACGTGCGCGACTCGTCGTCCCGCGTCAGCGGCTCCATCACCTCGTCCTCGTACCGGGCCAGCACCAGGACCTGCGCCATTCTGCTCATGACCGAAGGCCACCGCATGCGGTGGCCGGAGGCAAGCCGATTACCGGGGCAGCGGCGCCGGCCCGGCCCGTCGGACGCGCGGAAACAGCCGCCGGGGCCCCCTCCGCCCCGTGCCCAGGTCAGGGCCCCGGGACCATACGCGTTTCCCCCGGGGGATGGACGTCAGGCAAGATGGGGTGTATCTGCCCACCCATCGATCTGCCGGACGGTTTCTCTTGGCTGAGTTCATCTACACCATGCGCAAGACGCGCAAGGCGCACGGCGACAAGGTGATTCTTGATGACGTCACCCTGAACTTCCTGCCCGGCGCGAAGATCGGTGTGGTCGGCCCCAACGGCGCCGGTAAGTCCACCGTCCTCAAGATCATGGCGGGGCTGGAGCAGCCGTCCAACGGCGAGGCGTACCTGTCTCCCGGCTTCACCGTCGGCATCCTCATGCAGGAGCCCAAGCTCGACGAGGCCAAGACGGTCCTGGAGAACGTCCAGGACGGCGCGGCCGACATCATGGCCAAGCTGAAGCGCTTCAACGAGGTCGCCGAGGAAATGGCGACCGACTACACCGACGCGCTGCTGGACGAGATGGGCAAGCTCCAGGAAGTCCTGGACCACGCCAACGCCTGGGACCTCGACGCCCAGCTGGAGCAGGCCATGGACGCCCTGGGCTGCCCGCCCGGCGACTGGCCCGTCACCAACCTCTCCGGTGGCGAGAAGCGCCGCGTCGCGCTCTGCAAGCTGCTGATCGAGGCCCCGGACCTGCTCCTCCTCGACGAGCCCACCAACCACCTCGACGCCGAGTCGGTGAACTGGCTGGAGCAGCACCTTTCGCAGTACAAGGGTGCCGTCGTGGCCGTCACCCACGACCGTTACTTCCTGAACAACGTCGCCGAGTGGATCCTCGAACTCGACCGCGGCCGCGCCCACCCGTACGAGGGCAACTACTCCACCTACCTGGAGAAGAAGGCCACCCGTCTCAAGGTCGAGGGCCGCAAGGACGAGAAGCGCCAGAAGCGCCTCAAGGAAGAGCTGGAGTGGGTCCGCTCCAACGCCAAGGGCCGCCAGACCAAGTCCAAGGCCCGTCTCGCCCGCTACGAGGAGATGGCGGCCGAAGCGGACAAGATGCGGAAGCTGGACTTCGAGGAGATCCAGATCCCGCCGGGCCCGCGTCTGGGCTCGATCGTGGTCGAGGTCAACAACCTCTCCAAGGCGTTCGGTGACAAGGTCCTGGTCGACGACCTGTCCTTCACGCTGCCGCGCAACGGCATCGTCGGCATCATCGGCCCGAACGGCGCCGGCAAGACCACGCTCTTCAAGATGCTCCTGGGCCTGGAGGCGCCGGACTCCGGCTCCGTCAAGATCGGCGAGACCGTCAAGATCTCGTACGTCGACCAGAGCCGCGCCAACATCGACCCCAAGAAGTCCCTCTGGGCCGTCGTGTCGGACGAGCTGGACTACATCAACGTCGGCCAGGTCGAGATGCCGTCGCGCGCGTACGTCAGCGCCTTCGGCTTCAAGGGCCCGGACCAGCAGAAGGCAGCCGGCATCCTGTCCGGTGGTGAGCGCAACCGCCTGAACCTGGCGCTGACGCTCAAGGAGGGCGGCAACCTGCTGCTCCTCGACGAGCCCACCAACGACCTCGACGTCGAGACCCTGTCCTCGCTGGAGAACGCGCTCCTGGAGTTCCCGGGTGCGGCCGTGGTCATCTCCCACGACCGCTGGTTCCTGGACCGGGTCGCCACGCACATCCTGGCGTACGAGGGCGAGTCCAAGTGGTACTGGTTCGAGGGCAACTTCGAGTCGTACGAGAAGAACAAGGTCGAGCGGCTCGGCGCGGACGCCACCCGTCCGCACCGCGCCACCTACAAGAAGCTCACCCGAGGCTGAGGGCTGAGGTCACAGACCATGGCCAGACACCACTACCGGTGCCCCCTGCGCTGGGCAGACATGGACGCCTTCGGGCACGTCAACAACGTCGTCTTCCTCCGCTATCTGGAGGAGGCGCGGATCGACTTCATGTTCCGCCTCGCGCCGGGGGAGGGCAGTGAGTCCTTCACGGGCGGTTCCGTCGTGGCCCGCCACGAGATCGACTACAAGCTGCCCCTCGTGCACCGTCACGAGCCGGTCCTCATCGAGTCCTGGGTGACCCGGATAGGCGCCGCGTCCCTGACCATCCGCTACGAGGTCAAGGACGAGGCGACCGAGGACGCGCCCGAGACGGTCTACGTGCGCGCCGAGACCGTGGTCGTGCCCTACAACCTCGCCGAGGGGCGGCCCCGCCGCATCACGGCCGAGGAGAAGCTCTTCCTCCAGGAGTACCTGGACGAGCCGAAGGCGCAGCCGCAGACCGGCGCCGCTGCCGCTGCCGGGAGCATCGCGGCATGAACGAGCAGCTGCACTTCGCCGACTCCGGGGAGGCGGCCGACCTCGCCGCCTTCCTGGGCCGGCTGGTGCACTACGACCGCGCCGCCGCCGTCCGCCTGCAGGCGCAGGCCGGCGGCGGCGCGCTCGCCGTCTTCGGGCGGCCGCCGTCCTTCGACGTGCTGGCCATCCGTACGGTGCGCCTCGCCGCGCCCGTCGGGGCGCCGCTGGACGTCACCGTCTCGGCCGGCGAACTGCTGGAGTCGGTGGACGAGACCTCGGGCGGCGCCGTCGTGCCCGCGGCCGTCACCGGACCGCCCTGGGCCGGGGTGCTTCCGCCCCGCGGCGGCTGGACCCCGGTCGCCGGGCTGCCCGGCCCCGAGGCGATCCGCGCGGTCCTGGCGGCCTCCGTCGCCGAGTTCCGGGCCCGAGACGAGGCCCTGCCCCCGCAGCACCGGACCCGGTCCGAGCGCGACCGCATCGGCCGCGAGATCTGGTCCCGCACGCTGGGGGACACCGAACTTCCGCTGCGCGCCGTCCACGCCGCGCAGTCCCTGGGCTTCCTGCGGCCGGTGCGGTCCACCGTGCCCGCCGGACCCACCCCGCCCGGAGCCCCCGAACCGGTGGCCCTGCTGGCGTCCGGGGGCTGGCTGCGGCTGCGCACCCCGTACGGGTCGATCGCCACGCGCCGCCCCGGCGGCCTCGGCGCGCTGCTGGTGCGTCCGGTCTAGGCCGTCTCTTTCGGATCTTGCCTGGCCCGCGCCGCCCGGCACCGCACCTCGCCGCGCTGCCGGGGCACCCGAGTACGTCCAGTACGCGGGAGCCCCGGCAGCGCACCGAGGCACGGCACCGGACGACGCGGGCCTGACCGGCAAGATCCGAAAGAGACGGCCTAGCTCCGGCGCGGGCCGCACGAGGCCTCGTAGACGAGCTCGTACGGGTCCCCGCGCGGGCTAACCCGCCGTGTTGATCATCGACGCGGCGGCGTACGTCAGGTACCGCCACAGCTGCGCCTCGTGCTCCGGGGCGAGGGCGAGCTCGTCCACCGCCACCCGCATGTGCTTCAGCCACGCGTCGTGCGCCGTCGAGTCCACCTGGAACGGGGCGTGCCGCATGCGCAGGCGCGGGTGGCCGCGGTTCTCGCTGTAGGTGTTCGGGCCGCCCCAGTACTGCATCAGGAAGAGCGCGAACCGGTCCTCGGCGGGACCCAGGTCACCCTCCGGGTACATCGGCCGCAGCAGCGGGTCCTCGGCCACCCCCTGGTAGAAGCGGTGCACCAAGCGGCGGAAGGTGTCCTCGCCGCCCACCAGTTCGTAGAAGGTCTGCTCCTGGACCGTACCCCGCGGAATCTCGTTCACCCGACCATCGTCTCAGACGCCCGGACGGAGGACCCCGGTCCTAGGACTTCCGAGACGGACCGGCATGGACCTCCAGAGGTCGCCCGCGGGCCGCGTCCGCAGGAGAGTGGAGGCATGGGCGCACAAGCCGGTGTACGTGACATGCGGGAGACCGCGCACGCCGCCCAGGTACGGGAACTCACCGCCGCCGGGGTGCTGGGCGACCCGGCCTGGCGGGCGGCCTTCGCCGCCGTACCGCGGCACGTCTTCGTCCCGTACTACTTCACCGGCCGCGGGGCCGGCCACGAGCGGCTCTGGGCCGAGGACCCCGATCCCGAGCGGCGGGCCCGCTGGCTGCGCGGGGTCTACGCGGACGCCCCGCTCGCCACCCGGCTGCGAGACGGCGAGCTCGTCTCCTCCAGCAGCCAGCCCTCGCTGATGGCGAACATGCTGGAGGCCCTGGACGTGCGCGACGGGAACAACGTGCTGGAGATCGGCGCGGGCACCGGCTACAACGCGGCCCTGCTCTGCCACCGGCTCGGCGACGGCCTCGTCACCACCGTGGACCTGGACGAGGAGATCACCGAGTCGGCGCGCTCGCACCTGGCCCTGCTCGGCTACCGGCCCGAGGTGGTCACCGGCGACGGGGCGCGCGGCTGCCCCTCCCGCGGCCCCTTCGACCGGATCCTGGTGACCTGCACGCTCCCGCTGATCCCGCCCGCCTGGCTCGGCCAGTGCCGTCCCGGGGCGCGGATCCTGGCCCCGCTGTCCACCGGGCTGATCGCGCTGACGGTGCGGGACGAGGGGTTCGCGGAGGGCCGTTTCCTGCACACCCCGGCCTACTTCGTACCGCTGCGCGGGGCCACGGCGGCGCCGCCGGGCACCTACGGGACCCCGCAGGGGATCCCGTACGAGCTGGTGGAGAACGAGCGCTTCCAGTTCATGCTGGTGCTGACCTCCGGCGCGCTGCACCCGAGGGAGGCCCTGGACCTGTGGCGGCGCGAGGACCGGCCGGCGCGCGAGCGCTTCGGGGTGACGGTCACCGCCGAGGGGCAGTGGTCGTGGCTCGACGATCCCCAGGGGCCCTACGTGTGGCCCCTGGGGGAGGCGGCCTAGCGGCTGGCTCAGCCCTGGCGGATGGTGATCGTGGTCCAGGCGCCGACGTGGACGCGGTCGCCGTCACCGAGCGGGACCGGCACGTAGGGCTGGATCGATTCCTCGCCGCCGTTGATGGTGGTGCCGTTGGTGGAGTTCTGGTCCACCACGGCCCAGCTGCCGTCGGGCTGCTGCACGAGCACCGCGTGCTGGTGCGAGACGCCCGGGTCCTCCGGGGGCACCGAAAGGTCGATGTCGGGGGACTCGCCCGTCGAGGCGCGGCGGCGGCCGATGGTGATCTGGCCGCCGGAGAGCGGGAGGTGCTGCTCGGGGGAGTACGCGGGCAGGTTGAGGCCCGCCGCCTCGGGGCCGCTGCGGTGCATCATCGCCATGAAGTACGAGCGGTCCGGGCCGATGGTGGCGGTCCAGGGGCCGCCGCCCTGCCGGGTGGGCGGGAAGGGCTGCGGCGGCGACTGCTGCTCGTGGTGCTGCTGCGGCGGCTGGTACTGGCCCGTCGGGGGCTGCTGGTACTGCTGCTGCTGCGGGGGCGGCGGAGGCTGCTGCTGGTACTGGGGCTGCTGGTACTCCTGGTGCGCCGGAGGCGGCAGCATCCAGTCGTCGTCGCGCTGCAGCGGCTCGGCCGGGCGGTTGACCCGGGAGGGGCGCGAGCCCTGGTACTCGAAGTGGTCCTGGGAGTACGCGGGCGGGGCCGACGGCGCGCCCGGAGACGGGAGCGGGGGCGGCGGCAGCGGCGGACCGGGCGGGCCCTGGCGCTGCTGATCCTGGCCCTGGCCCTGGCCCTGGTTCTGGCCCTGGTTCTGACCCATGCCCTGGCCCAGGTCCGGGGCGAGTGGGGTGTACGAAGTCGCGGTACGCGTCAGGAAGTTGTACCGGCACTCCTCGCAGAACGGGGCCATGGCCTCACGCGGGGTCCGGCACTGCGGGCAGAGCTCGGCCTGGGCCGTCGGCTCGCCGGTCGGAGGGTAGCCGTAGCCGTAGGAGGGCGCCGCGGGGGTGCCCGTAGGGGCAGCCATGCGGTGACCGCAGACCTCGCACCAGTCGTCGGAGGCGGACTGGTGCCCGTTCGGGCAGGTCGGCATCGCGGCGCTTCCTCCTTCTTCCTGCGCCATCGCGGCAGGGTCTTGAGTGTCCTTGAGTGTCAGGCTTTTTTCACTCGAACGGTTTGGGTCGAACGCGTTTCAAGGGTCATCTCGTCCGCATCGGCGACCTTCGCCTTCAGCCGCACAGTACCCGCCGCCGCATCGACGACATCCACCACCTTGGCGAGGAGCTTCGCGGTGTCGGCGTTGCCCGAACTGCTCGCCAGTTGCACGGCGCGGCCGAGCTTCGCCGTCGCTCCGCCGACATCACCCAGTTTGCGGGCTTCGAGACCCTGCTGGATGGCTTGCGCGAGCTCCGCCTGCCCGGTGTAGTGGGCGACCTGGGCGTTGATGGCGGTCGACGCGGCGAGATCGTTCGTCCACACCGCGCGGACCAGGCCCTGGGCGAGGACGGCCGGGGCCTCGCCGGGCGCCCCCGGCATGACGAGCGTGGCGCGGGCGGCCAGCATCTCCTGTCCCACGGCCGCGCCCGGGACCCGTACGCACACGTGGTACTCGCGGGACTCGTCGCCCCAGGAGCCCGTCGGATAGTCCCCGGCGCGCGGGCCCGCCTCCGTACGGCGGTCGGTCAGGTCGTGGACGGCCGGCGCGACCTGCTTCACGTACTGGATCTCCACGCCCACCGGGGTCCACAGGCGCAGCGCGACGTCGGCGACCTCCTTGCCCATGACGTTCTCCATCATGTGCGTGAAGTCCTCGCTGAGGTGCGCCGGGTCGGCCACGATGTCGGCGGTGCCGAGCAGCGCGCTCGCGATGCCGGTGACCTCCTTGACCTCCCAGTCGGTCCCCACGCCGCGGGCGTCACAGGTGAACCGGCCCGCGCAGGCGTCGAGGGTGGCGCGGAGCACCTCCGGCTCCTCGTGCTCGTTGCGGCCGTCGGTGAGCAGGATGCCGTGCCGGATCGAGGCGGTGGACCGGCGCAGCAGGCCGTCGGCGAGGCGCAGCCAGGTGCCGATGGCGGTGCCGCCGCCGGAGGAGAGGCCGCGCAGGGCCTCCTTGGCCTGGGCGCGGGTGGCGGCGTCGGCGGTGGCGAGGCGGCCCTGGCCGGGGTAGACCTCCTTGGCCACGTGCGTACCGGCGATCACGGCGAAGGAGGTGCCGTCGCGGAGGGTGTCGATCGCGGCGGCGGTGGCCTCGCGGGCTCCGCGCATCTTCTCGGGCGGGTACTCCATGGAGCCGGAGCAGTCGACCATGATCACTACGGCGGCGTCCTGCGTGGACGTCCGGGTGGCGGTGGCCCCACCGCTGGACGTGACCGTGACGATGGCGTGGACGTCGCGGCCGCCCTCCGGGAGGTACTCGTTCTGGTACACCTCCACGCTGAAGCGCGGGGCGCTCGGCTTGGCGAAGTTCGCCATCGGTCGGTACTCCTCGCAGACGGGGATCAGGCCTGGACCGGGGCGGGGCCCTCGGGCGCGGCGGATTCGGGCCCGGCGGATTCGGGCGCGGTGAAGGGGACGACGGCCACGGTGACGTTGTCGTGCCCGCCGCCGTCGAGCGCGTGGCCCACCAGCACCTGCGCGCTGTGCAGGGGTCTGGCGGCCGCGTCGGCGGGGAGCACCTGGGCCATGTCCCCGGCGGATTCCGCGTAGTTCCACAGGCCGTCGGTACAGACCACGATCACACCGTCGTGGTCGGGCTTGAAGGTGGCGGTGTGCGGTTCCAGGTCGTACGCGTCGGCCCCGAGCCAGCCGGTGATGGCGTGCGCGCGGACATCGGCGTAGGCCTCGGCCTCGCCCATCAGGCCCGCCGCGACCATCTGGGCGGCCCAGGAGTCGTCCTCCGTGAGGCGGCGGGGGAGCGCGGCGCGGTCGTCGGGGACCCAGTAGGCACGGCTGTCGCCGACCCAGCCGATGGTCAGCAGGCCACCGCTGACGACGGCGCCGACCAGGGTGCAGGCGGGGGCGTTCTGGGCGCCGGGCACCTCCGGAGCGAGGGCGTTCACGGCCGCCGCGGCGGCCAGGATCGCCTCGTGCATGGCCTCCTGGGGGTGGGCGCCGCGGGGCAGGGCGTCGAGCAGCGCTTCGTTGGCGGCGGCCGCGGCGGCGGCCGAAGCCTCGTCGGGGCGGCTGGCGGAGGAGACGCCGTCGCAGACGATGGCCACGGTGGCGGCGGAGCCGTCGGGCAGCGCGGTGGCCGCCACGGCGAAGGAGTCCTCGTTGCGGTGGTGGCGCAGCCCGCGGTCACTGACGGCGGCGACGCTCCCGAGCTCCTCTTCGAGGTGGTCCCGCTCCCGGGGTTGGGCGTGCCCGCAGTGCTCGCAGTACCCGTCGGTGTCCACCCGCCCGGCCCGGCAGGCCACACAGGTCTTCCCCGCGGCGTCGGCTTCCGCCCGGCCGGCGGCGTACGGGGCCTCGCCCTGCGGGGCCGCGGCCTGCGGGGCGGGGCTCCCGTACGGGGCCTCGGGCTGCGGGGCCGCCGTCTGCGGGGCGGGGCTCCCGTACGGGGCTTCGCCGCCGGGGGTCTGCCCCTGCGGGGCGGGGGAGTCCTGGCGGGCCTGGCCGCCGGAACCGGGGCCTTGCGGGCCGGTGTTCCAGTCGGCTGCGCCCTGCGGGGCGGCGATGCCGTAGGAGGTGTCGGGCCCCGGGGCCGCCCCGGGGTTCCCCTGGGCCGGCTGCTGCCCGTGCCCCTGCGGGGTCGCGGCGCCGTACGGGGCTCCGGTCGTCGGGCCCTGCCCTTGCGGGGTCACGGCGCCGTACGGGGCTTCGGGCTGGAGGGGCTTCGGGGTGGCGGCCGTGCCGGACCAGCCCGCGGGGCCCTCGACCAGCGTCGGGGCGGCGGTGGACACGCTGCCCCAGCCGGGCGCGGCCTCGCCGGCGTACCCGGCGGCGGCCGGTCCGCCGTATCCGACGTGGGCGGTGGCGCCGGAGGGCCGGGCCACGGCGCCGTCTTCGCGCGACGGAGCTCCGCGCGTGGCCGGGACGGCGGCCGGAGCCGGGGCAACTGCCCCAGCGGCACCCGCCGGAGCCGCAGCCCCCGAGGCCGCCACCGCAGGGAGCACAGCAGCAGCCGAGGCCGCAGCCACAGCTGCGGACGGGTCCGTAGGGCCAGCCGCCAACACCGCAGCCGCAGCCGGGGTGGCCGAGGCCGTAGCCGCCGGGGCCACCGCCGGATCCGGAGCCGCGAAAGCGGCAGCCGCGGCCGGGGAACCGGCGGCCGAAGCCACCGCCGCGGTCGGGGCAGCCGTCCCCGGAGCCACGGCCGCAGCCGGAGCAGCAGACGGGTCCGCAGCAGCCGAGGCCACCGCCGCAGCCGTGAGGGCGTAGCCGCAGAAGCCGCAGAAACGGTCACCCTCCTCCAGGGGCTCCGCGCAGCTGGGGCAGCCCGACAGCCGATGCATCGACATCAATCACACCCACGTCCGGGGACGGAAACGGTTTGCCCGTTCCACCAGTTCGATCCTCTCCTC
Source organism: Streptomyces sp. NPDC059443 (assembly GCF_042750105.1). NCBI lineage: Bacteria > Bacillati > Actinomycetota > Actinomycetes > Kitasatosporales > Streptomycetaceae > Streptomyces > Streptomyces sp. NPDC059443. The sequence continues at coordinate 20,210 of NZ_JBHYVM010000006.1, forward strand.
GCCCCGCTGCGCCAGCCGTGCCAGCACGCGGAACGAGCGCTCCAGGCCGAAGCGCAGCCCCCGCTCGTCCAGTTGGCAGCCGAGCAGCGAGGTCGGTCCGGGGTCGGAACCCCGGCTACCCGACAGTACCCAGTCGAGCGCCGACCCCAGAACTTCCGCCCTCAGCCGCTCGTGGCGCACCGAGTCCAGGCCGAACCTCCCCAGCGCCTCCACCTGCGCCGCGGCCGCCGCCAGATCGGGCAGCAGGGCGTCCTGCGGCGACCGGTCGCGCAAGCGTGCCCGTACGGCGGCCACCCGCGCGGCGGTGTGGTGGATCGACACCTCGGGTACGGACTCCAGCGTGCGCACCGCTCCGCCCCGGTCTCCGGCGGCCAGTTGCACCCGGGCCAGCCCGAACGCCGCGCCGACGAATCCGGGGTCGGTGGTCCACACCAGGCGGTAGTACTCGGCGGCGTTGTCCAACTGCCCGAGGACCTCGGCGCACAGCCCCAGCGCCAGCTTCGGCGCGGGTTCGCCGGGGAAGGCGTCGTAGACGGCGTCGAAGGACAGGGCCGCGGTCTCGTCCTCCCCGACGGCCAGGGAGGCGATGCCGCGGGCCCACACCACCCGCCAGTCGTCCGGATGTCGTTCTTCCAGCCGGGCCAGCGCTTCGGCGACCAAGGGAGCGTCGGTCTCGCCCAGTTCGAGCCGGGCCCGGAGTTCCCGCAGCCGCAGTTCGGCGGATTCGGCCGGCGCCGAGCTCAGCGCGCCCAGCAGGTCGGCGGGGGCGGAGGCCATCAGACCCGCCAGGAACCCGGCGTTGGGGTCCGTCGCGTCGACCAGCGGCACGGGCAGCGCCAGCGCGGCTTCGCGGGTGTTCAGCGTCGACAGCGCCGGCTGCCCAGGTGCGGAGCCGTCGCCGGACGGGGATGCGAAAGGAGACGCGGGCGACGAAGGCGAAGACAGGGGCAGCGGAGCCGACGGCGCCCGCCGCGGCGCGGGTACGGCGGCTCCGGCGGGCCCGGCGGCCTTGTGCGTGGCCGTGGTCACCAGCCCGCTCGTCCCGTACCCGGTGATCGGCGCCGCCGCGGGGGCGGCCGCCGGGACGGCGGGCAGGGAGGCCGGCCCCGCCGCGGACTCGGGGCCCGCGGGAAGGGAAGCCGGTGCGGCGCCCCGCCGCTTCACGGACCGCCGAGTCAGGGACCGTCCGCCCAGCCGGGAGACCTCCGCCCCCGGCTCGTCGGCGAACAGCCGGTCGTCCGGGACCCGGAGTTCCGGCCCGAACAGCGTGGAGACCTGCGGCCTCGGCCGGCCCGTCTGGAGCGCCACGACCTCCCGCAGCACGCCCGTCAGCTGGTCCGCCATCTCCTGCGCGGAGGCGAACCGCCGTCCCGGATCGGGGTCGGTGGCCCGTACGAGCAGCCGGTAGAAGGACTCGTACCGCCCGAACACCTCGATGTGTTCCGGGTCGGGCAGCGAGTCCACGAAGACGTTCGTGTACCCCTGGAAGTCGAAGGTCAGGACGGCCAGCGTGCGCGCCACCGTGTACAGGTCGGAGGCGACCGACGGGCCGACGTCCCCGACCTCCGGCGCCTGGTAGCCCACGGTGCCGTAGATGGCCGACTCCTCGTCGTCCATCCGCCGTACCGCGCCCATGTCGATCAGCTTCAGCTGGTCGGCCTGCTGGATGGCGTTGTCGACCTTGAAGTCGCAGTAGAGGAGGTTCCTGCTGTGCAGGTGGCCGAGCGCCTCCAGGGCCTCGATGCCGTACGCGCACGCCTGCTCGACCGGCAGCGGATCGCGCCGGCCGTCCGGCCGCCGCCGCTCGTTGGCGATCTCCTTGAGCGATTTGCCGCCGACGTACTCCATGACGATGTACCCGTCCAGCGAACCGGTCCGCTGGTCCAGGTGCTCCACGAAGTTGTAGATCCGCACGATGTTGGAGTGCTCGATCTCCGCGAGGAAGCGCCGCTCCGAGATCGCGGCGGCCATCGCGTCCTCGTCCCCGGTGTCGAGCAGGCCCTTGAGGACCACCCACCGCCGGGCCACGGCCCGGTCCACCGCCAGGTAGACCCAGCCGAGGCCGCCGTGCGCGAGACAGCCCGCGACCTCGTACTGGCCGTGGACGAGGTCACCCTCGCGGAGCTTGGGGACGAAGGAGTACGGATGCCCGCACTTGGTGCAGAAACCTTCCGTCCGTCCCGGCCGGTCGCCCCGGGCCCGTCCCACCGGAGCGCCGCAGTCCGAGCGCGAACAGAACCGCTTGCGCTCCGGGACCTCCGGATTCTCCAGCACCGCCTCCGAAGGATCCGGACGAGGCACCTCCGGTACGGCGACCAGCCCGGCCCCCAGGCGGCTGCGCCCCGAAACCGCGGCGCCCGAGCCCGAACTGCGCACCGACACCGACCGGGTGGACGCGGCCCCCGACAGGGCGCGCGAGAGCCGCCCCGACACCGAACGGCGCGAGGAGGAGGAGCGCGAGGAGCGGGAGGCCCGTGAGGACGAGGAGGAGGAAGCGGAGCGTCCGGACCCGTGGGAGCCCTGCGAGTCCCCGTGGCGCGCCGCGCTCGTCATCGCGGTCGGCACCGACACCAGCTGCTCGGCGCCCGCCGCGACGGCTCCGGCCGGCGCCAGCCCGCAGGTGTCGCAGTACAGCTCGCCGCCGCCCATGTCCTCGTACGACCCCGGGCAGCCGGGGCGCATGCACGCCGTTCCCATCAGACTCATGCGTCCCCCTCCCTCGGCCCCTCGGGCCATTCTCGATCCTGCGGCGACTGCGCCGACTGTGTTTGCTGCGGTGACTGCGGTTGCTGAAGTTGTGGTGGTTGTTGCGGCTGCGGTGGAGCCAGCGTCTCCGCCGCCGCCCACTGATAGCGCAGTACGGCCTGCTCGGCTGCGCGCAGATCGCACGGCGCGCTCCACAGCATCCGCCGGGCGGCGTCGTACCGCTCGATCAGCAGCGGGTCCTCCGCCATGCCGTGCCGGGCCACCTTCGCCTTGTAGGCGTCCAGCCGTCCGCGCAGCTCCGCCCGCATCGCCAGCGGAGCCGTCACCGCGGTCAACGATTCACGGGCCCGCAGCAGTTCCTCGTGGGCGCGTTCTTCCAGCGACTCCAGCAGCGGCGAGAGCCGGTGCCACTGCGACTGCCGCCGGTACTCGGCCGCCGCCGACAACTGCTCCTGCAGCGCCGTCGGCGGGCCGCTCACCGCGGGCACCTCGGACGCCGCGATCTTCGCCAGCACCTCGCCGCGCGCCACCCGGGCCTCCGCCAGGGTCCGGTCGGCCCGCGAGAGCACGTCCCGGAGACCGATCAGCCGCTGCTCGGAATCCTGCCGGACGGTCAGCACCGCCTCGACCTCACGGCGTACGTCTTCCAGCGCGAGCGCGGCCCGGTCGTAGCGCCCGGTGTCCGGACGGCCGCCCCCCGGGGCCGAACTCCCCGCCACCGCGACCCAGAACGCCAGTGGGTCCTCGATCACCCGGGCCCGCAGCTCCGCCAGCTCGGCGGTGATGGTCTCCAGGTCGTCGCCCGAGGGGTGTTCCCCCGGGCGGACCCCGACCGAGTGGGCCAGGGAGCGGGTGCGGTGCAGCTCGGCGGAGAGCAGGTCGATCCGGGCGGGCAGGGCCGACCACACCGAGTCGGCGGCGACCACCACGTCCAGGGAGCCCGCGTACAGCTCGTTCATCTTGGCCACCAGCTCGGCGAGCGAGAACCGCTCCGCCAGCGCCACGCCCTCCACCCCGGCCCCGGCGATCAGCACCCCGGGCCCGCGCAGCCGGTCCGTCAGCTCGACCAGGTCCTCGCGGGTCGGCCAGCGGCGCCGCTCCCGGATCTCCCGGGCGGCGGCCAGCGCCCCGCTGTAGGCGTCGAAGTACCGCCACAGCCGGGTGATGGACGCGTCGGCCGTGGCCCACCGCTCCTTGGTGACCCCGGTCAGCCCGGCGCCCTCCAGCAGCCGCCGTCCGGCGTGGTCCTGGAGCGCGAGCAGGGAGGTCTCGACGGCCTCGTGCTCCGCGCTCAGCCGGGCCAGCGCGCGGTCCACGTCGTCCCGGTCCATCACCGCGGGCTGCGCCCCGAACGGCCGTGCCTCCACGGGCTCCGCCTCCGCCTTCGTCTTCGGTCTCCTGGGATCGGGCTCCGAATCCGCCACGGGCCTCAGTCCCGGTACTTGGGCGCGGGCGGGCCGCTCACGCCGGGCAGCACGGGCTGGAGGTGGGTCTTGTAGGCGGTCATCCAGGGGCTGTTGTCACCGCCCGCGCGGTAGTCCTCCAGCACCTTGTTGACCCGGCGCACCAGATCGCCGGCGTCCTTGTTCATGGCCACCCCGTAGAACTCCTTGGTGAAGGGGGAGCCCACCAGCTGGACCGACGGGTCCTGCGCGGCCTGGCCGGCCGCGAGGGCGTTGTCCGTGATGATGCCGTCCACCTCGCCCAGCTGGAGCCGCACCAGGCAGTCCAGCTGGTTGGGCACGCTGACGGGAACGGCCCCGTACGACTTGGCGGCGAGCGCCGCCTCCGCAGTGGAACCGGCCGCCGTGCATATCCGCTGGTCCTTCAGCGAGGCGTCGTAGCCGGTGATCTTCGAGACCTTGGGTGCCAGCACCTGCTGGCCGGCCTCGAAGTAGGCCGTCGAGAAGGCGACGTCCTCCAGCCGCTTGCAGTTGATCGTCATGGTCCGCACGACGATGTCGACGGTGCCGTCCTTGAGCGCGGGGATGCGCTGGCTGGTGGGGATCGCCCGGTATATGACCTTGTTGGGGTCGCCCAGGATGTCCTTCGCTATGGCCTTGACCAGGGCGATGTCGAAGCCGTCGAGCTCGCCGGCCGGGTTGCGGTAACCCCATTTGAAGCTGTTCTGGTCCACGCCCGCGACGAGGTGGCCCGCGGCGCGGATCCGCTGGATGGCCGCTCCGTCCAGCCCGTTGGGGCGCAGGCTGGCTTCGGGGTCCTGGCAGGTGTCGCCGGGAGCCAGGGGAGCGACGGCCATCCTGGCCGGCTCGCGCACCAGCGGAGCGTGCCCGCTCCCCGGGGCCGCCTGGGCCAGCGGCAGCAGGACGGCGGCGGCCGTCAGCGCGCAGGCGACGGCCATCGCGCTGACCCCGCCCCAGCCGCGCAGCCGGCCCGCGAACCGCCGCACACCGCCGTGCGGGTGGCCCTCGCGCGCTTCGTGGCTCACTTGTCTCCGCATCGCTCTCACCTGTACTCCGAAAGCCTGCGCCCGATGCCGAGCAGCGCCGCCGCAGCGCCGACGACCGCCAGGGCCGCCGTGCCCGTCACCAGACCGTCGAGCGCGCCGAGACCGCCCTCGGCGGCCCGGGTGAACTGCTGCTGCTCGTGGGCTACGGCCTGTTCCAGCGAGGCGTCCACCGTGTCGAAGGCGGTGCCGCTGTACTCCTTGTGGTCCTTGTCCCCGATGACCTGGCCGAGGGCGCCCTGGTAGTCGCCCTTCAAGTCGGTCTGCCGGGCCGCCGCGTGCAGTTCCTTCCACCGCTTCACGCCGTCCGCCGCGCGGGTGACGGGCGCCCGGCCGGCCTGGTCGTCGGCGAGCTTGAGCGCCGTCGCGAGGCCCGCATCGAGGTCCTTCATGTCGTTCCCGAAGTCCACGTCGTACTTGTCGGACTTCTTGTCCTCGGCCAGTACGGCGCCGCGCGAGATCAGCGTCAGGTTCTCACTGGCCCGCGCCTGCAGCGAGGCGATCCGCGCGTCGTTGAGCACCTTGAGCGACTCCTGACCCTGGGAGCGGGCCTGGCTCAGCCCCGACCGGGCGACCGTGTGCCCCGCGGCCAGCCACAGCAGCACCACCAGCGAGGCGGCGGTCGCGGCGACCAGCCCGTGGTTGAAGACGCGGTGGGTCCGGAGGTAGTTGCGCCGCTGCGCCCACACCAGGGCGGCGAGCGCGAGCACGCCCGTCCCGAGCGAGGCCAGCGGCAGGGAGCGGGCGTCGTCGTAGTCGGTGTAGAGCCGGCCGGTCTCCGCCTCGTAGAGCCGCTGCGCGGCCGGCAGCAGCTGGGTGCTCATCTGCTCGTTGGCGTAGCGGAGGTAGGCGCCGCCGAGCGGCAGGCCCTGCTTGTTCGTGGCCCGCGCCTGCTCGATCAGGCCCGTGTAGCGGGGCAGCTGCTCGCTCAGCAGGGTGATCTGCTTGCGGGAGTCCTCGCCGGCCCCGGTGTTCGCGGCGGCGCTCACCAGCAGCCGCGAGGCGTTGGCTATGTCCTTCTCGTACCGCCCGCGGACCTCGCGCGGCTCGTCGCCGCCCGCGAGGAACCCGCTGGAGGAGACGGTGTCGGCATCCGCGAGGGAGCGGTAGATGCTGGCCGCGTCGGCGCTCAGCGGCTGGCTGCGGCCCACCACGTCGTCGGCCGCGGTGACCCGGCCGGAGATCTCCCAGACGGAGACCAGGCCGAACAGCAGGACCAGCGCGGCCAGTACCGCGCCGATGATCCGCAGCCGGCCGGGTTCGGTCGTGGCGGCGGCGCGCAGCTGCTCCACGCCCTCGGCCCAGGCGGTACTGCGCCCGGGCAGGCCGTCGGGTGGTGGCGCCGGCGGGCCGGAGGGCGCCGCGACGGCGCCGCCCGGCGCGGGCGCGCGTGATGTGATGGCCACCGTGACCTCCCCCTCGGTCCTTAGTGCTTCGCAGCAGTATGGCCTTAGTGACGGTGGACCACAGCACCCGGTGCTGGATCAGTCACGATCCGCCCCGGTCCGTCCCCCCTCGGCCGCGCCTCCGCGCCCCCTCCGTGTCCCTCGCGCCCCTTCGCGTCCCTCCGCCGTTCCTCCCCTTCACCGTGAATACGCCCCGCCGGCCGCCGTGGTTCCGCGCCGCCCCGCGTTCACCCGAAATGGGCACGGAGCTTCCCGTAGGCCTCGGGTCCGGCCCCGAGCGCGTCCAGCCCCAGCAGTCCGGCGCCCAGCACCGGCGGGGCCGTCACCACCGACACCCGGGCGTAGGGGGCCCGTTCGGCGAGCAGCGCCTCGATCCGCCCGTTCAGCTGCGGATGCCGGGCCGCCAGCACGCTGCCGCCCAGCAGTACGGGCGCCTCCTCGGCCAGCAGGCCGAGCCGCTCCAGCGCCACGGAGGCCAGCGCGACCACCTCGTCCGCCTGCCGTTCCACCAGCGCCGAGGCCACCGGATCCCCGGCCGCGGCCGTCGCGAACAGCACCGGCACCAGCTCGTGGACGCGGCCGGGCGCGATCGTCCCCAGGTGCACGGCTTCGATCAGCTCGTACATGGAGCCCAGCCCGAAGTGCCCGGGCAGCGCCGCCGCCAGCGCGGTCGGGCCGCCGCGGCCGTCCTCGGCCCGCGCCGCCCACCACATGGCCTCGGCGGCCAGTCCGCCGCCGCCGCCCCAGTCCCCGGAGATCTGCCCGAGCGCGGGGAACCGGGCAGTGCTCCCGTCGGGCAGCATGCCCACGCAGTTGATGCCGGCCCCGCACACCACCGCGACCCCGCGCGGCCCCCCGGCCGCGCCCAGGCCCGCCCGCAGGATGGCGAAGGTGTCGTTGCGGACCTCGGTGGCCGCGCCCCAGCCCCGCGCGCCGATGGCCTCCGCGAGCCGGCGCTCCTCCACGGGGAGGTCCGCGTTGGCCAGACAGGCCGCGACCTGGACGGCGTACGGGTTCCCGGGCGCGAGCCGGGACAGTCCGGCGGCCTCGGCCGCCTCCGCGACGGCCCGCCCGAGGACGTCCACCGCGGCTTCCACCCCGACGCGCGGGGGCTGGAAGCCCCCCGCGCGCCCGGTTCCGAGCACCGTGCCGTCCGCGGCGATCAGCGCCACGTCCGTCTTGCTGTTGCCCGCGTCCACGGCGAGGACCGCCGCGGGCGCGGGCTGGGGGGCGGGTCGGCTCACGCCCATGCCAGGTGCTCCTTGTTGTGCGCGAGGAGCCGGTCGGTCAGCCCTTCGGCGAGGTCGTACTGGCCGACCAGCGGGTGCGCCAGCAGGGCCTTGAAGACCCGCTCGCGGCCGCCGCGCAGCGCCGCGTCCAGCGCGAGGTCCTCGTACGCCGTCACGTGGGCGATCAGCCCGGCGTACAGGGGGTCGAGCCGGGGCACGGCCAGCGGGGTCGGTCCGGAGCGGTCCACCCGGGCCTGGACCTCGATGACCGCGTCGTCCGGGAGGAAGGGCAGGGTGCCGTTGTTGAGGGCGTTGACCACCTGGAGGGCGCTGCCGCCGTCGCCCAACAGGGCCGCGGCCAGGTCCACGGCGGCCTCGGAGTAGAAGGCGCCGCCGCGCTTGGCGAGCAGTTCCGGCTTCTCGTCGAGCGCGGGATCCCCGTACAGGCCGAGGAGTTCCTTCTCCATCGCGGCGACCTCGGCGGCGCGCGAGGGCTTGGTGCCGAGCTCGCGGACCACCTCGTCGTGCGCGTAGAAGTAGCGCAGGTAGTACGAGGGGACCACGCCGAGCCGGTCCAGGACCGCGCGCGGCAGCCGCAGGTCCGCGGCGATGGCCTCGCCGTGCGCGGCCAGCAGCTGCGGCAGCAGGTTCTCGCCCTCCGGGCCGCCCTTGCGCACCCCCAGCTCCCAGGTGAGGTGGTTGAGGCCCACGTGGTCGAGGTGGATGTCGGCCGGGGTCAGGTCCAGCATCGCGGCGAACCGGCGCTGGAAGCCGATGGCCACGTTGCACAGCCCGACGGCCTTGTGCCCGGCCCGGAGGAGGGCGCGGGTGACGATCCCGACCGGGTTGGTGAAGTCGATGATCCAGGCGTCAGGGTTGGAGCGCCGGACCCGCTCGGCGATGTCGAGGACCACCGGGACGGTGCGCAGCGCCTTGGCGAGGCCGCCCGCGCCGGTGGTCTCCTGGCCGACGCAGCCGCACTCCAGCGGCCAGGTCTCGTCCTGGAGCCGGGCGGCCTGTCCGCCGATGCGCAGCTGGAGCAGGACCGCGTCGGCGCCGGCCACGCCCGCGTCGAGGTCGGAGGTGGTGGTGATCAGGCCGGGGTGCCCCTGCTTGGCGAAGATCCGCCGGGCCAGGCCGCCGATCAGCTCCAGTCGTTCGGCGGCCGGGTCGATCAGCACCAGCTCGCTGATGGGCAGGGTGTCGCGCAGCCGCGCGAATCCGTCGATCAGCTCGGGGGTGTAGGTGGAACCGCCGCCCACCACTGCGAGTTTCATCGTGACTAGCCTTTCACTCCGGTCAGGGTGACGCCTTCGACGAACGCCTTCTGGGCGAAGAAGAAGAGGACGATCACCGGGGCCATGACCAGCACGGTCGCGGCCATGGTCAGGTTCCAGTTGGTGTGGTGGGCGCCCTTGAAGGACTCCAGTCCGTAACTGAGGGTCCAGGCGGCCGGGTTGTCGGAGGCGTAGATCTGCGGGCCGAAGTAGTCGTTCCAGGCGCAGAAGAACTGGAACAGCGCGATGGCCGCGATCCCGGGCCTGGCCATCGGCAGCACGATCCGCAGCAGGGTGCGCACCTCGCCGCAGCCGTCGACCTTGGCGGCGTCCAGGTACTCGTCGGGGATGGTCAGCAGGAACTGGCGCAGCAGGAAGATGGAGAAGGCGTCGCCGAAGGCCATCGGGATGATCAGCGGCCAGAGCGTGCCGGACAGGTCCAGCTGCTTGGCCCAGAACAGGTACATCGGGATGACGACCACCTGCGGCGGCAGCATCATCATGGCGATCACCAACAGCAGCGACAGCCGCCGGCCGCGGAAGCGGAACTTGGCGAGCGCGTAGGCGACGGGCACCGAGGAGACCACGGTCAGCACGGTGCCGACGCCCGCGTAGAGCAGGGTGTTGCGCCACCAGGTCAGGAACCCGGGGGTGTTCCACACCTTGGCGTAGTTGCCCCACTCCCAGGTCTGCGGCCACAAGTTGCGGGTCAGGGCCTGCTGGTCGCTCATGAGCGAGGTCAGGAAGAGGAAGACGAACGGCATGACGAAGAAGAGCGCCGCCGCGATGCCGAGGCTGTGCACGGCGACCCAGTGGAGCGCGGCCCTGCGGCGCGCGGTGCGCACGGCCCGGTCGGAATCCCCGCCGTCGGAATCCGCGCCGCCGGAACCCCGGGGCCGCGTCGTACTGCGGTCGATTACCTGAGTCATGATCCTCAGTCACCTGCTTCGATCAGCCCGCCGCGCCGACGCATGAGCAGCGCGGTGAAGGCCATGGAGAGGGCGAACAGCACCAGGGCCACCACGCACGCGGCGCCGTAGTCGAAGCGCTGGAAGCCGGCGTTGTAGATGATCTGGGGCAGGGTCAGCGTGGACTGGTCCGGGTATCCGGGCTCGATCTGCTGGCCCGAGCCGCCGATGTGGCCGGAGGCGACCTTCCCCGCCACCAGGGGCTGCGTATAGAACTGCATGGCCTGGATCACCCCGGTGACCACGGCGAACAGGATGATCGGGGAGATGTTCGGCAGGGTGATGTGGCGGAACCGCTGGAGCGCTCCGGCCCCGTCCAGCTCGGCTGCCTCGTACTGCTCCTTCGGTACGTCGAGCAGCGCGGCCATGAAGATGACCATGAGGTCGCCCACCCCCCACACCGCGAGCGCGGTCAGGGCCGGTTTGGACCAGGCGGGGTCCGTGAACCAGCCGGGCGCGGAGATCCCGACCGAGTCCAGCAGGGTGTTGACCGGGCCGGTGCCGGGGTTGAGCAGGAAGACGAAGGCGAGCGTCGCGGCGACCGGCGGGGCCAGGTAGGGCAGGTAGAACAGGGTGCGGAAGAGGCCCGTACCGAGCTTGATCTTGGTGATGAGCAGGCCGATGCCGAGCCCGAAGGCCACCCGGCAGGCGACCATCACCACGACCAGCCACAGGGTGTTGCGCATGGCCGGCCAGAACATCGGATAGTCGGTGAACACGTACGACCAGTTCTCCAGCCCGTTGAAGACCGGCGGGCGGAAGCCGTCGTACTTGGTGAAGGAGAAGTAGACGGTGGAGAGCAGTGGGTAGGCGAAGAAGACGCTGAACCCGATGAGCCAGGGCGACATGAAGGCCGCCGTGCGCAGCGCCGACCTACGGCGCTTCGCGCGGAGCTCGGGGGAGGGGGAGGTCGCGGGGGAGGAGGGAGCCGGGGCCGGGGAGGGGGCGGTGCCCGTCGCGTTCACGGGGCTACTTCGCCTTCGCGATGTCCGTGTCGATCTGCTGGTCGGTCTTGGCGAGACCGGCCGCGATGTCCGGGACGTCACCCTTCTCGACCGAGTACGCGAAGTCGGCGAAGGTCAGCTGGTAGGTGCCGCCGTCGGCCTGGGCCGGGGTGGTGGTCGACTTCGGGTGCCGGGCGATGTCGAGGAAGGTCTTGAACTCCGGGGTCACCTGGAGCTTGGGGGAGTCCAGCGCGGCCAGCGTGGAGGGCACGTTGTGGATGGCGTTGGCGAAGTCCACGACCGCGTCGGTGTCGGTCGTCATGTACTTGGTCAGCTCCCAGGCCGCGTTCTGCTTCTTGCTCGCCGAGGAGATGCCCATGATCGTGCCCGAGAGGTAGCCCTTGCCGTAGTCGGCGAGCTGGTCGTCGGGCACGGGCATCGGCGCGGTCGCGACCTCGAACTTCACGCCGGCCTCCTTGGCCATGGCCGCCCGCCACTCCCCGTCGATCTGCATGGCGACCAGGCCGAGGTGGAAGGGGTGCTCCGCGCTCCACTCGTCGCCGAAGGTGGTGCGGAACTTCTCCAGCTTCTCGTAGCCGCCGAGCTTGGTGACCAGGTCCTTCTGCGCGCCCAGCATCTTCGCGAAGCCGGGGTCCTTGGCCAGGTTCGACTTGCCCTGGGCGTCGAAGTAGGACGGGCTCCACTGGGCGGCCATGCGCTGGGGGGCGGTCTCGTAGCCGTGGAAGGTGGGCATGATGCCCAGCTGCTCGTACGAATCGCCCTTGGCCTTCGTCAGCAATTGCGCGTCCGCCACGAACTCGCTCCAGGTCTTGGGCGGTCCGGCGATGCCGGCGGCGTCGAAGGCGGTCTTGTTGTAGACGAGGCCGTACGCGTCGTTCAGCAGCGGGAGCGTGCACTGGTTGCCGTTGAACTGGGTGTACTGCATGAGGGTCTTGGGGAAGACCTTCTCCTTGTCGATCCCGGACTTCTTCAGGAAGGGGTTCAGGTCGGCGAAGGCGCCGGAGTTGCAGAACTTGCCGACGCTGTCGGTGGTGAAGGAGGAGACCACGTCGGGGGCCTTGTCCCCGCCCGCGCGCAGCGCCTGGTTGATCTTGTCGTCCGTCATGTTGCCCGTGACGTTCACCTTGATGTTCGGGTGCGCCTTCTGGAACCGGGCGATGTTGTCCTCGATGGCCTTGATCTCGCTCGGGGCGGACCAGCCGTGCCAGAAGTTGAGGGTGACCTCTTTGGCCGGGTCGTCGGAGGCCGTGTTCGCGGTGGACCCCGCACAGGCGGTGGCGAGTACGGATATCGCGGCGACGGCGACGGCTGCGGCTGTCAGGCGGCGGGTTCTGGGCATGACGGAGTCACTCTCTGCGCGGGGGGGACTTCCTGGAGGGGTGTTGCGGGTGGGGTTCGGTGAGGGTGGGGGGCGGTGCGGTTCGGTGCGGTTCAGCGGCGCGAGGTGTCGAAGACCTCGTCGCGGGTGGCGGCCAGGGCGCTCTCCAGCGCCCCGCGCAGTACGGGCCGTTCCCGTACCTCGCCGGTCACCAGCAGGGGCCGGGACGGGGCGAGATCGGCGAGCTCGGCTTCGATGAGCTCCCGCAGGGGCTCCCCGCCGGCGATGGTCAGCGCGCCCGAGAGGACCACGATCTCCGGGTCCAGTACGGCGACCAGCGAGGCGAGGCCGGTGGCGAGTGCGGTGGCGTACTCCCGCAGCAGCCGCAGGTGGGCGCCTTCGGGGGCGGCGGCCGCCTGGGCCAGCAGCGCGGCCGCCGCGGCGACCATCGCCCCGGACTCGGCGCCGTGCACCTCCCCGTGCACCGACCCGGACGGGGCCGGCGGCGCCTCGACGCCGAGGCGGGCCGCCATCGACGGCAGCACCTGCGCTCCGGCCAGTTCCTGGTAGCCGCCGGAGTTGACCCGGGTGACCTGGCGGACCAGAGGATGCCCGGGGACCGGCAGGAAGCCGACCTCGCCGGCGCCGCCGGTCCAGCCGCGGTGCAGCCGGCCGCCGAGCACCAGGGCGGCGCCCAGGCCCTCCTCGTTCCACAGCAGGACGAAGTCCTCGTGCCCGCGGGCGGCGCCCAGGCGCTGCTCGGCGATGGCGACGAGGTTCACGTCGTTCTCGTACTCGACCGGCATCGGCAGGGCGGCCGCCAGCTCTTCGAGGAGCGTGGGGGACTGCCAGCCCGCGAGGTGGTCGGCGTACCGGAGCACCCCGGTGCGGGGGTCGAAGGAGCCGGGGGTCGCGATGACCACCCGGTGGATGTCCCCGAGGTGCAGCCCGGCGTCCTTGACGGCCTCGGCGAGGGCGCGGCCGACCTGCTCGACCGGGCCGGTGCCCGGCGCGTACGGGAGCTCGTGGCTGCCGATCACCTCGCCGGTCAGGTCGGCGACGGAGGCGAGGATCCGGCCCGGGGTGACGTCGAGTCCGGCGACGTGCGCGGCCCGCGCGTTGACCGCGTAGAGCTGGGCGTTGGGGCCGGGGCGCCCGGTGGCGGTGCCGGTGGCGACGACCAGCCCGGCGGCCTCCAGGCGGGCCAGCAGCTGGGAGGCGGTGGGCTTGGAGAGCCCGGTGAGGTGCCCGATCCGGGTCCGTGACAGGGGACCGTGCGTCAGCAGGAGTTCGAGCGCGGCCCGGTCGTTCAGGGCGCGCAACAGGCTGGGCGTACCGGGGGTGGCGGCGGGCATGGGGTGTTTTCTCCCTCACCGAGGTGAACTGTTAGGTAAGTTTCCTATCAGCGTGTGAGTCGTGTCAATGGGAGTACCCATACCGTGCCCGCGCCGTTGTCGGCGCCGTGAACACGCCACTGCCCCCGCAGGTGAAACCTGCGGGGGCAGTGGCGTAGGTGCGACGGGTGGGGGACTGGTCGTGACTACTTGCTGATCCGGGGACCCGACCCCGGACCGCCGACGGCCGGCGGCGGAATCGGCACGGTGGCCAGGGACTGCGGGGAAGCCGGGTTCGCCAGCGCCGACGGCGGGGCGACGGCGGCCGCGGGATCGGCCGGAGCCTCGTCCTCGGCGGGAGCCGCCAGGCCCCCGATGATCCCGATGCCCGAGGTGTCGAAGGCGTCCTTGATCCGCCAGCGCAGCTCCCGCTCCACGGCGAACTGCTGGCCCGGCATCGTCTTCGCCGACACCTTCACCGTCATCGAGGCCAGCAGCACCTCGTCCAGACCCAGCACCTCCACCGGACCCCACAGCCGCTCGTCCCACGGGGTCTCCTTGGCCATGGTCTCGGCGATGCCCTGGACCACCTCGCGGATGTGGGAGAGGCTCTCGGACGGCTTGACCTGCACGGCCACGCCCGCCGTGGCCCAGCCCTGGCTGAGGTTGCCGATCCGCTTGATCTCGCCGTTGCGGACGTACCAGATCTCGCCGTTGTCCCCGCGCAGCTTGGTGACGCGCAGCCCCACCTCGACGACCTCGCCCGAGGCCACCCCGGCGTCGATCTTGTCGCCGACGCCGTACTGGTCCTCAAGGATCATGAACACGCCGGAGAGGAAGTCGGTGACCAGGTTGCGGGCGCCGAAACCGATCGCGACACCGGCCACACCGGCGGACGCGAGCAGCGGGCCCAGATTGATGTCGAGCGCGCCGAGCACCATCAGGCCGGCCGTGCCGAGGATCAGGAACGAGGCCACCGAACGCAGGACCGAACCGATCGCCTCGGACCGCTGGCGGCGCCGCTCGGCATTGACCAGCAGCCCGCCCAGCGCGGTCCCCTCGACGGCCTCTGCACCGCGGTTCATCCGGGTTATGAGCTTGGTCAGGGACTTGCGGACCACGGACCGCAGGGCGAAGGCGATGACCAGGATGAGGACGATCTTCAGGCCGAGGTACAGCCATCCGGCCCAGTTCTCCTCGATGAAACTGGCGGCCTGGGTGACGTTCTCGTGCGTCTCTCTGATCGTTTGGGAAGCGTCCGGGGTGTCGGCTGCGAGAGGGAGCAAGGCGGCAGGCCTGGGCACGGCGGGAACCTCCAGATATAGCGTCCTGCTCGCGGAAGGGGGGCGAGCAGACCATCCACCCTAACGGGGCACACGCCCTAGCTTGTTGCCGTGTTCGAGGGAGAGACCAGACTCACGCGGGGATGAAGCGGATGTGGTCGAAAACACCTCGGACCCGTTACGGGCGCGTGGTGGCGCTTCGACCAGCCGTAAGGGGAGACTGGAAAGCAGATCGTCCCGGCGCGAGCCACGCGCCGCCGGCGTACAAGGAGGCAGTCCGTGCCGCACGTCCTGGTCCTCAACGCGTCGTACGAGCCCCTCGGCGTCGTACCGCTCCGCCGCGCGCTCGTCCTCGTCCTGGAGAACAAAGCGATCTCCCTGGAGGAATCCGGCGCCTTTCTGCATAGCGCGACAAGGGCCGTCCCCGCTCCCAGCGTGGTCAGGCTCAAGCGCTTCGTGCGGGTCCCCTACCGGGGGCCCGTTCCGCTCACCCGGCGCGCGCTGTTCGCGCGGGACGGCGGCCGCTGCATGTACTGCGGAGCCGTCGCCACCAGCGTCGACCACGTCATCCCGCGCAGCCGGGGCGGACAGCACGCGTGGGACAACGTCGTCGCCGCGTGCCGCCGCTGCAACCACGTCAAGGCCGACCGCCACCTGGTGGACCTGGGCTGGCGCTTGCGACACCAGCCGGCTCCGCCGTCCGGACTGGCCTGGCGGATCATCGGCACGGGCCACCGGGACCCCTGCTGGATGCCGTACCTCCAGCCGTACGGAGCGGAAGACGCCCTCGACAGGATCGGCGTCACGGCGGCGGCGTCCTGACGGGCCGGCGCGGGCCCGACCGGCAAGATCCGGAAGAGGCGGCCTGGACGACCTGGACGACCTAGACGACCTAGGGGGCCGCTGCGAAGGCCTCCGCCTCGATGAGGCTGCAGCCGAAGCGGGTGGCCCGCGCGTCGCAGGTGACGCGCACGAACCGCGCGGGCTCCACCGCCGTCAGGTGGACCGGGTCCACCCCGCCCGTCGAGGTGACCGCCGCCGCCGGGGTCCAGGAGATTCCGTCCGCGGAGGTCTCCACCCGGAAGCGGGACGGGTACGCCTCCTGCCAGTGCAGGCGCAGGAGGCCGACGCGGGCCGCCGCCGGGAGTTCGGCCTGCCACCAGGCTCCGTCCACCGCCGGGGAGGACCAGCGGGTGGCCGGGGAGTCGTCCAGGGCGGCCGAGGCCGGGAAGTCCGGGGTCTCGTTCGCGGAGGACGTGGCCCGGGCGCCCCGCAGGAGGTTCGGGCCGGCCGTGCGCGGGACGGCCCGGACCTTCAGCGTGCGGGTCTCGGGCCCGGAAGCGGTCCCGGAGCCGGTCCCGGACCCGGTTGCGGAACCGAAGGTCACGGGGACCTCGTACGTCCCCGGGGCCGTGCCGGCCGCCACGGTGACCTCCACCGGGACGACCGCCCGAGTGCCGCGCGGTGCCACCGCGACCGCCGGGAGCCGGACTTCCATCCCTTGCGGCGGAGCCGCCGACAGGGGGCCGCGGACCTCGCCGGGGCGCAGCGCGGAGAGTTCCGCCGGGACCCGCACCGCGGCCCCGCCGATCTCGGCGTCCACGGTGTCAGCCAGTTCGAAGCGGGCCTCGGGTCCGTCCGCCGTCCAGGGGACCACGCTGTGCACGGCCGGCGCCGGGCCCGACCAGGTGAGCCGCACCGCGTCGGCCCGCAGGCCGCCGACGTCCGCCTGGGTCCAGCCGGACGCCGCCGCCTCCGCGACCTTGCGCCAGCCCTCGCCCGGTACGTGTGCCTCGATCGCGGCGCCCCGGCTCCCGGCCGGCAGCGGGTCGGTCATGACGGTCACCGTGGACACCGGCCGGGCGGCGGACAGCTGGACCGTCCAGGAGTCCGCCGCCTTGGAGACGCTCCCGGTGGAACGGGCCGCGCCGGTCCACGCGTCGGCCTCGGCCGCCGCCCTGGAGAGGAAGGGGTCCAGTACCGCCTTGTCCACCCGCACTTCGCCCGCCGCCGTCTCCGAGAGCGCCTTGCGGGCGGCCGAGAGGGCCTGCGAGGACTGCCAGGCCGCCGCCCCGTCCCCGCGGGCCTGCGCCTGGAGGACGTCCAGGGCCAGTTCGCCGGCCGCCCCGTAGCGCGCGAGCCGGGACAGCCACGGACCGGCCTCCGCGGCCAGACCCGGCAGCCGGTCCGGCGCTTCGCGCAGCACGCGGAACGCGGCCCGCAGGCGTTCCCCCGGCGCCGGATCGCCGGCGGAGCGCGTCCGCCAGAACTCCTCCACCAGCGGCGCCAGATAAGCCGACTCCGGCTGTGCGAGCCCGGAGGAGGCGGTGTTCCCGGCCAGCGCGGCCAGCGCCTCCCGGGCCTTCGGGTCCGGGCCGGCCAGTTCGGCGACGGCCGCCGCCCACGACGCGGCGGCCCGGTAGCCGCGCGGGTTCCACGTGAAGTCCGCCACCGTGAACAGGGGGACGCGGGACAGGGCGGCCTGGGGCATCGCGTTGGCCAGGACGGCCGCCGAACCGCCCGCCACCGCCGGGTCCCGCCCCGCGTACGGGCCGAGGAAGATCCGGTCCGGATCCCAGTCGTTGACCGGGTAGTTGTCCATGGTGACCAGCGGATGCCCGAGCGCGGAGCGCGCCCCGGCCAGTTCGCGCCCGGTGATCGTGCGCGGCACCACGCCGACGCCCGTCCAGGCGACCTCCACCCGGCCGTCCAGGGCTCCGGCCAGCGCGGTCCGGTAGGCCGTCGCGCCGTCCTGGTAGTACTCGGTGGGCAGCAGCGACAGCGCGGGAGCCCCCGGATACCGTGCGGCCAGGTGCGCCGCCAGTTCGCCGGCGACCGCGGCGTGCGCCTTCGCGGCCGCCGCCGGGCCCTTCCCGTAGCGCTCCCGGTCGGCCCGGCAGCCCCACTCCGTGTAGCTGACGTCCTGGAACTGCAGCTGGAACGCCCGGAACCCGAGGTCCCACATGGCGTCCACCTTGCGGGCGAGCGCGGCCCGGTCGGCCGCCGAAGACAGGCACATGGACTGTCCGGGCGCGACGGCCCACGCCAGCACGACCTTGTTGGCGCGGGCCCGTTCGGCGAGCGCGCGCAGCTCCGCCGCCCGCTCCGCCGGGTAGTCCCGGCGCCAGTCCGTGGTCCGGTAGGTGTCGTCGCCGGGTGCGAGCAGCAGTCGGTTCTGCTTGGTCCGGCCCATGAACTCGACCTGCGCGAGCCGCTGCGCGGCCGTCCACGGGGTCCCGTAGAACCCCTCGGTGATCCCGCGTACGGGCGCGGTCGGCCAGTCCCGCACGAGCACCCCGGGAACCTTTCCGCCGCCCGAGGCGATCAGCTGACGCAGGGTCTGCGCGGCGTGGAACAGCCCGTCGTCCCCCACGCCCGCCAGCGCGACCGTGTCCCGCCCGCCGGCCCGGCCCACCGCCAGCCGGTACCCGCCGGCCGGCAGGTCCCCCGCCCCGGCCGCGCCCAGCTCGGTCAACGCCCTTTCCGCATCCGGTCCTTGGAACCGCACGACGGGAATCCCCCCGGGCAGCGGCTGCCCGTCGGCCCGCTCGTGCAGGGTCCGTACGCCCGCCCCGCGCAAGGCCTCACGGACCACCTGGACGGCGTACGGGTCCACGTCGGTGGGCAGCACCAGTACGGCCTCGGTGCCCAGCGCCACCGACCGGGCCGGATCGGCGGCCATGGACTGCGGGCGCGGCCACACCGCGGGCCCCTCGGCGGCGGCCCGCGCCGGATCGGAGCCGGGTTCCAATACGGGTGCGGGCTGCGCGGGGGCGGGGTCGAGCGCGGGTGCGGCTATGGAAACGGTCGAGGGGTCGAGGGCGGGAGAAGGTGTCGAGGGCGCCGCGAAGGCGCCGGGCGGACCCACGGCCACCGACCCGCCCAGTAGCGTCCCGATCACGGCGACGGCCGCGGCCGTGGCCCGCTTGCTGCCCCTGAGCTGCACGCAGTCTCCTCGTCCCGAGTCTTCCCCCGCTCGTACGAATGGTCCCGAGCCCACCATCCGTACGGCCGGGGTGTCAACGCCCACGGGTGATCTGACCTGGATACGCCAGGAATGCGATGCGTCCGACTGGGTATGGCTGCGTTGTTCTCCGGCGGTGTTCCATGGTTCTGACAGATCCTCACGCACAAAGGAGTGCCTGCCGTGAACGCCGTCGATGTCCGGATAGCCCGCCCGCCGCTCGCCCACCTGCCCGCGCAGGGCGGACCCGCCGAGGGGCTCTCCCCCGCCGAAGGACCGCTCACCAGCGAGCCCCCGCTCACCGGTTCCGCGCACGCGCCGCTGACCAGCGAGCCCCCGCTCACCGACGAGGCCCCGCTGACCAGCGAGCCGACCACCTCCGCCGCGGCCGCCGCGGCGGGTGACTAGACAAGGATCCAGATGGACGACCTCGCCCGGCTCGCGGCCCTGTACGGCGTCGCCACCACCTACCAGCCCGCCGAGGACGTCACGGTCCGGGTCCCCGAGGCCACCATCGCCGCCGTGCTGCGGCAGTTGGGCGTGGACACCGACACCCCGGAGTCGGTACGGGCCCGGCTGGCCGGGGTCGAACGCGAGGCAGCGCAACGGCTGTTGCCGCGGATGCTGGTGTGGTGGGCCGGGTCGAGGCCGCCCGTGGAACTGGGCGCGCTGCCGCCCGGCACCGTACTCCGGCTGGAGGCGGAGGAGGACGCGGGGGAGGAAGCGGCGGAGCCGGGGCCGCTGCTGGCGCCCGGGGGGGCGCTGCCGGAGCCGCCGCCCGGCGTGTACCGGCTCCGGGCCGAGGCCCCCGACGGGCGCACCGCGTCCGCCACCCTGATCGTGGCCCCCGACCGGGCCCCGGCCGCGCCGGAGCGCACCCACGGGCTCCTCGTCCAGCTGTACTCCCTGCTCTCCGAGCGCTCCTGGGGCATGGGCGACCTCGGCGACCTGGCGGCCCTGGCGGACTGGGCGGGCCGGGTCCACGGAGCCGGGTTCATCCAGGTCAACCCGCTGCACGCGGCCGTGCCCGGCACCCCGACCGACCCCTCCCCGTACCGGCCGTCCTCGCGCCGCTTCCCCGACCCGGTGCACCTGCGGATCGAGGACGTCCCGGAGTACGCCGACTGCCCGGACCGCGAGGCCCTCGCCGAACTGGCCGCCCGGGGCGGGGAGCTGCGCCGAGAGGTGCTGGAGAAGGGGGCGCTGATCGACCGGGACGCCGTCTGGGCCCTCAAGCGGGCCGCCCTGGAGCTGCTCTACACCGTCCCGCGCTCACCCGAACGGGAGGCGGATTACGGGAACTTCCGCGCCGAGCAGGGCGCGGAGCTCGACCTGCACGCTGCCTGGTGCGCCGGGCACGCCGGGGACGACCCGAAGACCCGGGCCGACTTCCACCGCTGGCTGGTCTGGCTGACGGACGCCCAGCTCGCCGCCGCCCAGCGGGCCGCGAAGGACGCCGGGATGGCGGTCGGCATCATCCACGACCTGGCCGTCGGGGTGCATCCGCAGGGCTCCGACGCCGTCGGGGCTCCAACGGGGACGCCCTTTTACGCCAAGGGCTGCTCCGTGGGCGCCCCGCCGGACGCCTTCAACGCGCGCGGTCAGGACTGGGGGCTGCCGCCCTGGCGCCCCGACCGGCTGGCCGCCACCGGGTACGCGCCCTTCCGGGCCCTGCTGCGCGGGGTGTTCCGGTACGCGGGCGCCCTGCGCATCGACCACGTCATGGGACTCTTCCGGCTCTGGTGGATCCCCGAAGGGACCCCGCCGGCCGAAGGTGCGTACGTCGGCTACGACGGGGAGGCGATGCTCGCGCTGCTGGTCCTGGAGGCCCGCCGGGCCGGGGCCCTGGTCATCGGCGAGGACCTCGGCACCGTGCAGCCGGGGGTCCGTCAGGCGCTGGCCCGGCGCGGGGTGCTGGGCACCTCGGTGCTCTGGTTCGAGCGGGACTGGGGCGGCGACGGGGAGCCGCTGGAGCCGGCGCGCTGGCGCTCCGACTGCCTGGCCACCGCCACCACCCACGATCTGCCGCCCACGGCCGCCAAACTCGCCGGATCCCATGTGGAACTGCGCGACCGGCTGGGCCTGCTGACCCGCCCGCTGGAGCGGGAGCGCGCCGAGGACGCCGCCGACACCGCGCGCTGGCTGGACGTACTGGAGGACCTCGGCCTGGACACCAAGGGCGAGGAGGCCGCCGTACGGTCGCTGTACGCCTTCCTGCTGCGCACCCCGGCCCGGCTGGTCGGGGTCTGGCTCCCCGACGCGGTGGGGGACCGGCGGCCGCAGAACCTGCCCGGCACCTGGGACCAGTACCCCAATTGGCGGCTGCCGCTCGCCGACGCGGAGGGCCGGCCGCTGACCTTGGAGGCGCTGGCCGCCTCGCCGCGCGCGAACGCCCTGCTGAGCGCGGTGCGGGACGGGGTGGAACCCCGTACGGCACCCCCGGGCGCGCGCGTCGTTTAGGTGTTCGCTACGTTTGCACCGTGGACAAGAAGAACGCTCTGCGCGCCGGCGCCGTCACGGCCGGAACGACGCTGATGATGCTGCTGATGACGTCTCCCGCCCTCGCGCTCACCCGCGACGACGGTGACGACCCGGGTAAGGGCCTGAGCATTGCCCAGACGCTCGGCCTGTACGTGGCCGCGCCGATCGTGCTGTTCCTGGTGATCGCCGGTCTGGTGATGGTCGGCGACAAGTCGCGCAAGGGGCAGAAGGAGAGCTGACCCCACCAGGGGTCTTCGCTCCACTCGACACTTCCGGGGCGCCGGGGGTCCGTAAGGACCTCCGGCGCTCAGTCGTACCCGGGCCCGGTTACGGACCTCCCGGTTCACGGGGGGCCTACCGCTTTACGGGGCCTCCGCCATCAGCTTGCGCAGCAGCCCGGTGAGCGCCGCGACCTCCGTGTCGTCGAGCCCCGCGAGCGCGGCGCGCTGTACCTCCAGGCCCGCCGCGACCGCCTGGTCGACGACCGCGAGACCGCGGTCGGTGATCGTCACCTGGATCCCCCGCCGGTCGTGCGGATCGGGGTTGCGGCAGAGCAGCCCGGCCTTCTCCAGCTTGTCCAGCCGTCCCGTCATCCCGCCCGTGGTGAGCATGAGGGTGGCCGAGAGCTGCCGCGGGGAGAGCGTGTAGGGGGCTCCGCTCCGGCGCAGGGTGGCCACGACGTCGAACTCCCCGCGCCCGATCCCGTAGCGGCCGAAGGCCCGTTCCGTGGCGTCGCCGATGGCCTTGCCGATCCGGTGGATCCGGCCGAATACGGCCATGGGGGCGGTGTCCAGGTCGGGTCGCACGGCGAACCACTGGGCGGTGATCACGTCTACGGCGTCGGCGGCGTCGGCGCCGCCGGTCGTGGGGGTGTGCTCGGTCATGGGCGCAGTATCCGGCTTCCGCTTGATCGTTCGCAAGAAAGTTACTTGACGATAAGTAGCTTAGCGGTAAGCTACTTGCGAGCGACCTACTCGGGAGGGACCCGCAATGAAGCGCATCGCCACCATCGCCCTGACCGCCCTCGCCCCGATCTCCTGGGGCTCCACCTACGCCGTGGCCTCCGAACTGCTGCCGCCCGACCGGCCGCTGTTCACCGGGGTGATGCGGGCCCTGCCCGCCGGGCTGCTGCTCACGGCCCTCGCGCGGACCCTGCCCAAGGGGCAGTGGTGGTGGAAGTCCGCGGTCCTGGGCGGCCTCAACATCGGCGCCTTCTTCCCACTGCTGTTCCTCTCGGCCTACCGGCTGCCCGGCGGCGTCGCGGCCGTCCTGGGCTCCGCCGGACCGCTGTTCGTCGTAGGGCTGTCCGCGCTGCTGCTGGGGGAGCGGGCCCGGCTGCGGACCGTGCTCGCCGCCATCGTGGCGGCCCTCGGGGTGAGCATGGTGGTGCTGACCGCGGGGGCGGAGCTCGACCTGATCGGGATCGCGGCCGGAGTCGTCTCCTCGCTCTCGATGGGCGCCGGAACCGTCATGACCAAGCGCTGGGGGCGCCCCGAGGGGGTCGGCCCGCTGGCCATGACCGGCTGGCAGCTGACCGCGGGCGGTCTGATCATCATTCCCATCGCCGCGCTGGTGGAGGGGGCGCCGCCGGCCCTCGACGGCAAGGCCTTCCTCGGCTACGGCTACATGATGCTGATCAACACCGGCATCGCGTACTGGCTCTGGTTCCGCGGCATCGGGCAGCTCAGCGCCACCTCGGTCACCCTGCTCGGCCCGCTCTCCCCGCTGACCGCGGCCGTCATCGGCTGGGCCGTCCTGGGGCAGGCGCTGTCGCCCGTGCAGCTGCTGGGCATGGCGGTCGCCTTCGGCGCCACCGTCGCGGGGCAGCTGGCCGCCGGGGCGACGCGGCCCGGGAAGGAATCGTTCACTTCTGCTGAAGAAACTGATCAAAATGATTCGATGGACCTGACCGGTGACTCGGTGCGACGGTAGAGCGACGAATCGACAGAACCGACCCCGAGGGGGAGACGCGCAGTGGCCGTCATGGACCGCGACCAGACCGTTCCGCAAGCAGAGCAGGCAGAGCAGGCGGAGCGAGCAGAGCAGCACGGTGACGAGGGTGCCCCGGCCGCCGCCAAGGCCGGGAACAAGAAGGGGGTCGCCGGTCTCGGCGTGCTCCTCGCCCTCCTCGCGACGGTCATCTGGTCCGGCAGCTTCGTCGCCACCCGCGGCATGGCGGACAGCATCCCGCCCGTCCAGGCCGTCTTCTGGCGCTGGACGATCGCCACCGTCGCCGTCGCCCCCTTCGCCGCCCGCCAGGCCTGGCAGCAGCGGGCCCTGATCCGCAAGCACTTCGGCTACACGGCCCTCGCGACCCTCTTCGGCGTCACCCTCTACAACACGCTCGTGCACCAGGCAGGACTGACCACCTCCGCCTCCAACATGGGCATGATCATGGCCGCCTCGCCGGTCATCATGGCCCTCTACGCCCGCCTCGGCGGCGAACGGCTCGGCGCGCGGCGCACCTTCGGCCTCGCCCTCGCGGCCCTCGGCGTCCTGCTCCTGGTCGGCAAGGGTTCGATCCGCTTCGACTTCTCGGCGGGCGACCTGTGGATGTTCGCCGCCGCCCTGTCCTTCGCGACCTACAGCGCGCTGCTCAAGCGCAAGCCCGCCGAACTGGGCGGCCTCGCCTTCCTGATCACCACCTTCGTCCTCGGCGCCCTCATGCTGGCCCCCGCCTACGCCGTGTCCGTCAGCGTCCAGGGAGGCTTCGAGGTCACCCCCTCCGCCGCCGGGATGCTCCTCTACGTCGGCGTCTTCTCCTCCGCCGTCGCCTTCTTCGCCTGGAACAAGGCCGTCTCGATCATCGGCGCGGCCCGCGCGGGAGTCGTCTACTACCTCCAGCCCGTCTGCGTCGCGATCCTCGGCTTCCTCCTCATCGGAGAGCAGACCGGCCCCGCGCAGCTGCTGTGCATGGCGCTGATCCTGGGCGGCGTGAGCCTGGGTGCCCGGCGGTAGGTTCGGTCCCATGATCGAGTGGGACATCAAGAAGCTGCGGATCCTGCGGACCCTCGCCGACCGGGGGACCGTCACCGCCACGGCCGAGGCCCTGCACATGACGCCCTCGGCCGTTTCGCAGCAGCTGACCAACCTGGCCAAGCTGCTGGGGGTCCCGCTGCTGGAGGCCCAGGGCCGCCGGGTCCGCCTCACGGACGCCGCGCACCTCGTGCTGCGCCACGCCGAAGCGGTGTTCGCGCAGCTGGAGCGGGCCGACGCCGAACTCACCGGGTACCTGGCCGGGGAGGCGGGGGAGGTGCGGATCGGGGCCTTCTCCACCGCCGTACCGGTCCTCGTGGTCCCCGCGGTGGCGGCCCTGCGGCGCTCGCACCCCGGCGTGGAGGTCCGCGTACGGGAAACCGAGGCGGCCGAGTCCTACGAGCTGCTCTCGGCCGGGGTCGTCGACCTGGCGCTTTCCCTCGCGGCCCACTCCCCGAGCGCGCGCGACCCGCGGTTCACCCGTCTGACGCTGCTGGAGGACCCCCTCGACGTGGCCCTGCCCCCCGGACATCCGCTGGCCGGAGCCCCGGAACTGCGCCTCGCGGACCTGTCCGGTGATCCGTGGATCTACGGAGGCAGCGGGCCCTGGTCGGAGATCACCCGAGGTGCATGCGAGGCGGCGGGCTTCGTGCCGGAGCAGGCGCACTCGGCGTCGGGCTGGACGGCGATCCTGGCCATGGTCGAGGCGGGGATGGGGGTGGCCCTGGTTCCCAGGATGGTGTCGAGCCGGGCGTCGGGGCCCGTGGTGCGGGTGTTGTCCCACGACCGGCCGACGCGGCACGTCGTGGCGGCGGTGCGCCGAGGCGCGGAATCCGCGCCGGCGGTGGCGCATGCGCTGGCTGCGCTGAGGAGCGTGGCCGGCGGCCAGTCGCAGCCGTAGCTGCCGAGGGGCGGGGGCGCCGCTGCGCAGGGCCTGTCCCCGACCCGCCCTTCGCCCGTTCCCCGGGCTCCGCCCGGACCCGGTCCTCAAACGCCGGACGGGCTGGATTTTCCAGCCCGTCGGCGGGAGGCTCAGGCGGCGGTGGCCTTGCGGGTCACGCAGCGGGCCAGGTGGTCGTTGACCAGGCCGCAGGCTTGCATCAGGGCGTACGCCGTCGTCGGGCCGACGAAGCGGATGCCCGCCTTCTTCAGCGCCTTCGCCAGCGCCGTCGACTCCGCCGTCACCGCCGGCACGTCCTCCGTGGTCTTCGGCGCCGCGCGCCGCCGGGGGGCGTGGGACCAGATCAGCGCGTCCAGTTCGCCCGCACCCCACCCGGCCAGGGTCCTCGCGTTGGCGAGGGTCGCCTCGATCTTCGCCCGGTTGCGGATGATCCCCTCGTCCGCGAGCAGCCGTTCCACATCCGCCTCGCCGAACTCCGCGACCTTCCCGATCTCGAAGCCCGCGAACGCCGCCCGGAACCCTTCCCGCCGCCGCAGGATCGTCAGCCACGACAGCCCCGACTGGAAGGCTTCCAGGCACAGCCGCTCGTAGAGCGCGTCGTCCCCGTGGACCGGACGGCCCCACTCCGTGTCGTGGTACGCGACGTACTCCTCCGTGGCCAGCCCCCACGGGCAGCGCAGCCCCCCGTCGGGCCCGGCGACGACCCCGCTCACTGCCCGTCGGCCTTGCTCAGGTCCACCGGCGCGTCAGGAGCGACCCCCGCCGCCGCCCCGCTGAGCTCCGCGATCCTCGCGTCCCGCTCCGCCAGCTCCGCCGCCAGCCGTTCCAGTACGTCGTCCACCTCGGCCATCCGGTACCCCCGCGGAGCCACCGGCAGGCGCAGTTCGTCGATGTCCGCCCGGACGACCGGGCGGTTCTCCGGCAGGCCGTCGGACACCCGGTCCGGCTCGGCTTCCGGCAGGACGGCCTCGGATCCTCCGCCGGCCACGGCCAGGGTGACCGCGGCGACGACCACGACCAGCGCGATGAGCAAGAACGCGAACACGATCAACTCCCCTGAGAAGACTCCGGCCACCAGGTTAAGGTCGCAGACGAGGCGCAAGGGCCGCCGAAGGAGGAAAGAGCGGGATGCTGCGACTGGGCAGGCGCGAGTTCGAGACGCACGAGCCGGTGATCATGGCCATCGTGAACCGGACCCCTGACTCCTTCTACGACCAGGGCGCGACCTTCCGCGACGAGCCCGCCCTGGACCGCGTCGAGCAGGCGGTCGCCGAGGGCGCCGCGATCATCGACATCGGCGGGGTCAAGGCGGGGCCGGGCGAGCACGTGGACGCCGTGGAGGAGGCCCGGCGGACGGTCGGCTTCGTCGCCGAGGTGCGCCGCCGCCACCCGGACGTGGTGATCAGCGTCGACACCTGGCGGCACGAGGTCGGCGAGGCGGTCTGCGAGGCCGGGGCCGACCTGCTGAACGACGCGTGGGGCGGGGTGGACCCGAAGCTCGCCGAGGTCGCCGCGCGCTACGGCGCCGGAATCGTCTGCACCCACGCGGGCGGGGTCGAGCCGCGCACCCGGCCGCACCGGACCGAGTACGAGGACGTGATGGCCGACATCCTGCGGGTCACCGTCGGCCTCGCCGAACGCGCGGCGGCGCTCGGCGTCCCCCGGGAGTCGATCATGATCGACCCGGGCCACGACTTCGGGAAGAACACCCGCCACTCGCTGGAGGCCACCCGCCGCCTGGCGGAGATGACCGACACGGGCTGGCCGGTGCTGGTCTCCCTGTCCAACAAGGACTTCGTCGGCGAGACCCTCGACAAGCCGGTCAAGGAGCGCCTGCTCGGCACCCTGGCCACCACGGCCGTCTCGGCCTGGCTCGGCGCCCAGGTCTACCGCGTCCACGAGGTCGCGGAGACCAAGCAGATCCTGGACATGGTCGCCGCCATCCAGGGCCACCGGCCCCCGGCGGTCGCCCGCCGGGGACTCGCGTAGCCCCGTAGGACCACTTGCCGACGGGCTACTTGCCGACTTCCTTCGTCACGAGCGAGATCGCCTCGTCCACGTCGTCCGTGACGTGGAAGAGGTACAGGTCGCGCTCCGAGGCCTTGCCCTGCGCGATGACCGTGTTCTTCAGCCACTCGATGAGCCCGCTCCAGTACTCCGTGCCGAACAGCACGATCGGGAAGCGGGTGATCTTCTGGGTCTGGACCAGGGTCAGGGCCTCGAAGAGCTCGTCGAGCGTGCCCAGTCCGCCCGGCAGGACCACGAAGCCCTGGCTGTACTTCACGAACATCGTCTTGCGGACGAAGAAGTAACGGAAGTTCAGCCCCAGGTCCACGTGCTGGTTGAGCCCCTGCTCGAAGGGGAGCTCGATGCCCAGGCCCACCGAGATGCCGTTGGCCTCCCGGGCGCCCTTGTTGGCCGCTTCCATCGCGCCCGGACCGCCGCCAGTGATGACCGCGAAGCCGGCGTCCACCAGCGCTCCGCCGATCCGCACGCCCGCTTCGTACTCTGCCGATCCCACCGGGGTCCGCGCCGAGCCGAACACGCTGATCGCCGGCGGCAGCTCCGCCAGCGTGCCGAAGCCCTCGATGAATTCGGACTGGATGCGCAGGACCCTCCAGGGATCGGTGTGCACCCACTCGGAGGGCCCGGCCGAATCCAGCAGCCGCTGGTCCGTCGTACTGCCCGCCTGCACCTGGCCCCGCCTCCTCAGCACCGGCCCGAGCTGCTGCTCCTCGGGCCGACGGCGAGCGGAACTTTCGGGGTTGCCCATGATGTGCTCCCTCCTGCTGATCGTTGGATCAGGGTAGGCGCACAAAGGTGACGAGAAGGGGAATTCAGGAGGTCAGCCAGGCACGGAGTCGTTCCTCGCAGTGCAGGATCGCCTTCGTCTCGACGCGCTCGTCGACCTTGTGGGCCAGCAGGGCGTCCCCCGGCCCGTAGTTGACCGCCGGTACGCCGAGCGCGCTGAAGCGGGAGACGTCCGTCCAGCCGAACTTCGGCATGGCGTGGCCTCCGACGGCCTCCATGAAGGCCGCGGCGGCCGGGTGGGAGAGGCCGGGCAGGGCGCCGGGAGAGGTGTCGTCGACCACGAACTCGGCGATGTCGCAGTCCGCGAACACCTCCCGTACGTGGGCCAGGGCGTCGGCCTCGCTGCGGTCCGGTGCGTAGCGGAAGTTGACCGTGACCGTGCACGCGTCGGGGATGACGTTGTTGGCGACGCCGCCCTCGATGCGGACCGCGTTGAGGCCCTCGTGGTACTCCAGGCCGTCGATGACGGGCTTACGGGGCTCGTACGCGGCCAGCTTCGCCAGGATCGGGCTCGCCGCGTGGATGGCGTTGGAGCCCATCCAGCTGCGCGCGGAGTGGGCGCGCTCGCCGGCCGTGCGGAGCAGGACCCGCAGGGTGCCCTGACAGCCGCCCTCGACCTCGGCGTTGGAGGGCTCCAGCAGGACCGCGAAGTCGCCGGTCAGCCAGTCGGGGTGGGCTGCGGCGACCTTGCCGAGGCCGTTGAGGTCGGCGGCGACCTCCTCCTGGTCGTAGAAGACGAAGGTGAGGTCGCGATTGGGCTCCGGCACGGTCGCGGCGATGCGCAGCTGCACGGCGACGCCCGACTTCATGTCGGTGGTGCCGCAGCCCCACAGGACGTCGTTCTCGTCGAGCCGCGAAGGCACGTTGTCCGCGATGGGCACGGTGTCGAGGTGGCCCGCGAGCACGACGCGTTCGGCGCGGCCCAGGTTCGTGCGCGCGACGACGTTGTTGCCGTAGCGGTCCACGGTCAGGTGCGCGAGGCCGCGCAGCGCGTGCTCCACGAGGTCGGCGATTACCTTCTCGTCGCCGCTCACGGAAGGGATGTCGACGAGCCGGGCGGTCAGCTCGGCGGCGTCCAGGGTGAGGTCCAGCTCGGATTCGGGCATGGTGCTGACCCTAGCTCCCAGCACCGGGCCGAAGCCTTGTCCGTCCGGCCGATGGACGCGTCGCACGGCTCAAGTACGGTGGGCGGCGTGTCGCAGACCGATCATCCCCGCCCCCGCCGTCGCCGCCGTCCGCTCCGCTGGACCGCCGGCCTGCTCGTGCTGGTCGCGGTCGTCGGCTACTTCATCGTGCAGCGCGAGTCCAACGGCGGTGGCGGCGCCCCGTACTGCACGGCCTCCGCGGACATCGGCGCCGCCGATGGCAGCGGGAGCGGCCCCGCCGGGTCCTACGAGATGTCCCCGGAGCAGGCCGCGAACGCGGCGACGATAGCGGCCG
Organism: Streptomyces sp. NPDC059443; assembly: GCF_042750105.1. Taxonomy (NCBI): domain Bacteria; kingdom Bacillati; phylum Actinomycetota; class Actinomycetes; order Kitasatosporales; family Streptomycetaceae; genus Streptomyces; species Streptomyces sp. NPDC059443. The sequence goes on from NZ_JBHYVM010000006.1 coordinate 49,736, forward strand.
TCGGGGTCTCCAAGGGAATGCCGGACCGGGCCGTGACGATCGCGCTGGCGACGGCCATGCAGGAGTCGGCGCTGCGCAACCTCGATCACGGCGACCGGGATTCGCTCGGGCTGTTCCAGCAGCGGCCCTCGCAGGGCTGGGGCACGCCGGAGCAGATCATGGACCCGGTCTACTCGGCCGGGATCTTCTACGACCGGCTGGCCGAGATCAAGGGGTACTCGCGGCTCCCGCTGACGGTGGCGGCGCAGAAGGTCCAGCTCAGCGCCTTCCCGCAGGCGTACGCGAAACACGAGCCCGACGCGACCGTCCTGACGACGGCCTTCACCGGCGGCGGCCACCTGACCTGTACCGGTCTCGCGCCCACCGCGCCGGGCGATCCGGCGAAGGTCCGGGCGGAGCTGACCCGGCTCCTGGGCAAGAACGGGCCGCACACCATGCCCGCGGAACCGAGCCGGACGGAGGACGGCCGCGGGGCGATCGCGGAGTCCGAGGTCACCCTCGTGGAGAAGCGGGACGGCGGCGAGGCGGCGACCCGCGGCAGCCGGGTGCTCGCGCAGTGGGCGGTGGCCCACTCCCGCGAGCTGGGGATCGCCCGGGTCTCGTACTTCCCCCAGGCCTGGATCGCGGGCAAGGACGGCGGCCGCTGGCAGGACAAGGGCGGCTCGGGGGCGAAGGACGGCGACGGGGACCCGCACAACGCCTCGCCGGGCGAGGTACGGATCTTCGTGCACGGCTGAGCCGGAGCCGACGGCCCGGCACCCCTCGGCACCGCGCAGGGCCCAACGCTCGGGCGTGCGAGGCGTCCCCCGTACGGGGGTGACCCGAACGGCGGACACGAAGGCCCCGGCGGGCACACAAGCGCAGGTCGACGCGTGTCCGGTGCGGTTGTCGCGGAAGCCGATTAAACGATGCGTTACTGATCCTTTACCCACCGGCTCCGCAACTCACCGCCCCCTGCGAGCGGTTGTACCGGCGTATTCAGCCGCTACCGCTTAGGAGCATCATGTCCCTCCCCCTGACCCGCCGGATCGCCCGTACCGCGCTGCTCCTCGCAGCCGGGGCAGCGCCCGTGGTCGGTGCGGCCGGCGTGGCCAGCGCCGCGGGCCTGGAGTCCGTGCCGAAGCTGGGCGCGCTCACCTCGCCGGACGCGACGGTCGCCGCCGCCGGTGACACCGCCACGGAGACGGCCACCAAGGCCGCGCCGGCCGCCGCCCACGCGGTCCCGGCCGCGCCGGCCGATGCCGCCGCCGGCCTGCTCGGCGGGCTCCCGACGAGCGGGCTGACCGCGGGCGGGCTCCCCGGCGGGCTCCCCACGGGCGCGCTGGGCGGCCTCCCCGGCGGCCTGCCCGGCCTCGGCTAGCCGCCGTCCGCAGGAACGCCGAAGGGCCCGGGAGCACGAACTCCCGGGCCCTTCGGGCCGTCGGCAAACGGAGACCCGACCGGCGGGCTAGCCGGCCAGTCGCTTGACCGCCGCCTCGACGCGTTCGTCCGTGGCCGTGAAGGCGACGCGGACGAAGTTCGCGCCCGCCTCGCCGTAGAAGTCGCCCGGCGCGACCAGGATGCCCAGGGACGCGAGGTGGGCGACCGTGTCCCAGCAGGGCTCGTCGCGGGTCACCCACAGGTAGAGGCTGGCCTCGCTGTGCTCGACGCGGAAGCCGTGCGCCTCCAGGGCCGCGCGCAGCGCCGCGCGGCGGGCCGCGTAGCGCACCCGCTGCTCCTCGACGTGCGCGTGGTCGCCGAGCGCCGCGACCGTGGCCGCCTGCACCGGGGCCGGGGTCATCATGCCGCCGTGCTTGCGGATCAGCAGCAGCTCGGCGAGGACCTCGGCGTCACCGGCGATGAAGGCCGCCCGGTAGCCGGCCAGGTTGGAGCGCTTGGAGAGCGAGTGGACGGCGACGAGGCCCTCGTACGAGCCCCCGCAGACCTCGTCGTCCAGGACGGAGACGGGCTCGGCCTCCCAGCCCAGCTCCAGGTAGCACTCGTCGCTGAAGAGCAGGATCCCGTGCTCGCGCGCCCAGGCCACGATCCGGACGAGCTCCTCCTTGGAGAGGACCTTGCCGGTGGGGTTGGACGGGGAGTTGAGCCACAGCAGCTTCACGCGGGCCGGGTCGAGATCGGCGGTCGGGTCGTCGTAGACCACGGGTTCGGCCCCGCACAGCCGCGCGCCGACCTCGTAGGTCGGGTAGGCGAGCCGGGGGTAGGCGACCTGGTCACCGGCGCCGAGGCCGAGCTGTGTCGGCAGCCAGGCCACCAGCTCCTTGGAGCCGACGACCGGCAGGACGTTGTGGTGCCCGGCGGCGCTCGCGCCGAGGCGGCTCCGCACCCAGCCGGTGATCGCGTCGCGCAGGGCGGCCGTGCCCCACACCGTGGGATAGCCCGGGGAGTCGGCGGCCTCGACCAGGGCGCGCTGGATCAGCTGCGGCACCGGGTCGACGGGGGTGCCGACGGACAGGTCGACGATTCCGTCCGCGTGGGCCGCCGCCGTCGCCTTGTAGGGCTCCAGCTTGTCCCAGGGGAAGACGGGGAGACGGGCTGAGACTGCGGCCACGATGCGCTCTCGCTTTCCGGGTGTTCCGTGCGTTCCAGAAATCCCGCGGGTCCTGCTGATCCTGCGGGTCTTACGAGTCCTACGGGTCCTACGTGTCCTGCGGGTTCCGCAGGGTGAAACACCTCGGTCCCGGGGGGGGGGGGCGCCCGGAGGGGGCCCCGGGGGTGGGGGCGGGGGGGGGCCGCGAGGGGATAGGGGTGGTTTAGGCCGGAGAGCCGGCGGGGTGGGGGGGGGT
>NZ_JBHYVM010000006.1:52528-115611 GCF_042750105.1 Streptomyces sp. NPDC059443
GGGGTGACCGGGGGGTTCAACCCCCCCCACGGGACCATCCGTGGCCGGGGGTTCCCCCGGGGTAAACCCCCGCGGCCCGGCCGGGGCCCCCCCCCGCCGGGGACCGAGGGCGGTTCAGCGGCGGGCGACCGTCAGTGACTCGGGTTGATGTCCGCCGGAAGCGCTGCGATGAAGGGGTGGTCGCGCTCGATCAGGCCGAGCTTGGAAGCACCACCGGGCGAACCGAGCTCGTCGAAGAACTCGACGTTCGCCTTGTAGTAGTCCTTCCACTCCTCCGGAGTGTCGTCCTCGTAGAAGATGGCCTCGACCGGGCACACCGGTTCACACGCACCACAGTCGACGCACTCGTCCGGGTGGATGTACAAGGACCGCTGGCCCTCGTAGATGCAGTCGACGGGGCACTCTTCGATGCACGCCTTGTCCTTGACGTCGACACAAGGCTCCGCGATGACGTAGGTCACGCTCTCGTTCCTCCTCATAAGGGCTGTCCATATCGCGCGGGAGCGCGGCGTCGTCGATGCCCACCTCTAGTATCTCCGTTCCCGGGCACGATCCGAACAGGAGGGGCGTACAGAGCTGTGGAAATCACTGCCGGTGGACGGCTGGAGATCCGGATCACCCCCGCTGACGTGGGTAAACGAGTCTCTGTACGACGGGTGGAGGGCGGGTCCGGCGAAGCCCCCGCGTTCACGGACACCGTAGGGGTTCTCACATCCTGGAACGCGGGTGTGCTGACGATCACACGAAAGACCGGCGAGTCCGTCCGAATCGCGGAATCCACGCTGGTCGCGGGCAAGGTCGTACCGGCCGCGCCGGCCCGGCGCAGGGGTCCCGCGGCCTCCTTCGAGGAGCTCGCGCGGGCCTGCGCACGGTCCTGGCCGCCCCTGGAATCCGAGCCGCTGGGCGAGTGGACGCTGCGGGCGGCCGGCGGATTCACCCGGCGGGCCAACTCCGTGCTGCCGCTCGGCGACCCCGGGATGCCGCTGGACGATGCACTCGCGCGAGTGACCTCCTGGTACGCGGAAAGAGGACTTCCGGCCTACGTCCAGGCCGCCACGGGGGCCGCGGGCACCCAGGAGCTGCTGTGCGCGGAGCTGGAGGCCCGGGGCTGGGTCCGCGAGGTGTCGGCGGAGGTCTGGACCGGCGGGCTCGCGGCGCTGGCCGATGTGGACGACGCGGTGGCCTCCGCCGCCGCGGAGGTACGCCTGACCCGTGCCCCGGACGAGGACTGGCTCGGCCGCTACGGGCGGGTGAACGACCCGGAGAGCGCCCGCCGGGTGCTGACGGCGGGGCCGTCGGTGTGGTTCGCGGCGATCCCCGGCCGGGCGATCGGACGGCTCGTGGTGGACGGCCGGTGGGCCGGGTTCGCGGCGGTCGAGGTGGACCCGGAGTACCGGCGGCGGGGTCTGGCGACGGCCGTGATGGCGGCGCTGGCCCGGCGCGCGCTGGAGGAGGGCGCGTCGGCGGCCTGGCTCCAGGTGGAGACCGCCAACACGGGGGCACGGGCCCTGTACGCCGGGATGGGCTTCGGGGCCCACCACAGCTACCACCACTACCGCCGGGCGGCGGTGTGAGCACGGAGAGCCGGCGCGAGCAGTTCGCGGCGGAGGCGCGGGCGGAGCGGCCGGACCTGTCCGTGCTGTGCCTGCTGCTGGCGACGGAGGGTGATCCGGAGCTCGACGACCGGGTCATGGACTGGGCGCAGATCGAGCTGGACCGGCTGGCCGGGATGCTGCCGTACGGACTGCGGACCCCGCGCGCGTGGGCCTCGGCGGTGACAGAACTGCTGGGCGGGCAGCTGGGGTTCCACGGCACCCCGGCCGACTACGACCGGCTGCCGTCCTCGTTCCTGCACGAGGTGCTGAGGCGGCGGCGGGGCCTGCCGATCCTGCTGTCCGTGGTCTGGCTGGAGGTGGCCCGGCGGGCCGGGGCTCCGGTGTACGGGCTGGCCCTGCCGGGGCACTTCGTGGTCGGCTTCGGCGATCCGGAGGAGGGCGTGATCGTCGATCCCTTCGCGGGCGGCGCCTCGCTCGGCGCGGGTCCGGCGGAGCTGGCGCAGGGGCCGCGGGTCGCGGCCCGGACCCTGGACATCGTGCTGCGGATCCTGAACAACATCCGCGCGTGGGCCTCCGCCCGGCCCGAGCACTCGGGGGTGGCGCTGTGGGCGCTGGACCTGGCGCTGCTGCTGCCCTCGCATCCCGCGGCCTTGCGGTACGACCGGGCGAAGGTGCTGGTGGAGCGGGGGGAGTTCGCGCAGGGGGCTTCCGAGCTGGAGTCCTACGCGCTGGTCGTCGACGTGATCGACCCGCCGGCGGCGGGGCGGATCCGCGCCGAGGCGATGTCGGCCAGGGCCCTGCTGAACTAGGCCGTCTCTTTCGGATCTTGCCTGGCCCGGCCGCGGCCCCTTACAACCAGCCCTTCTCGCGGGCCACGCGCACCGCTTCCGCGCGGTTGCGGGCCGCCAGTTTCTGGATGGCCGTCGAGAGGTAGTTGCGGACCGTGCCCTGGGAGAGGTGGAGGCGGGCGGCCAGTTCCGCGTTGGTCGCGCCCGACTCCGCCTCGCGCAGGACCTCCCGTTCGCGGTCCGTGAGCGGATTGGCGCCCTCCGCCAGGGCCGCCGCCGCCAGGGTGGGGTCGATGACACGCTCCCCCGCCAGGACCTTGCGCACCGCCGCCGCGAGTTGCGCGGCCGGCGCGTCCTTGACCAGGAACGCGGAGGCGCCCGCCTCCATCGCCCCCCGGAGGTAGCCGGGGCGGCCGAAGGTGGTCAGGATGACGATCCGCAGGGAGGGCAGGGCCACCCGCAGGGCCGCCGCCGCCTCGATGCCCGTCATGCCCGGCATCTCGATGTCCAGCAGGGCCACGTTCACGTCGTGGGAGCGGGCCGCCGCCACCACCTCGTCCCCGCGCGCGACTTGGGCCAGCACCTCGATGTCCGGCTCCAGGCCGAGGAGGGCCGCCAGCGCCTCGCGGACCATGGACTGGTCCTCCGCCAGGAGGATGCGGATCGGGCGTGGGCTCATGAGCCCGATCCTAGGGGGATGGGGATGCGGGCCTGGAGCCGGAAGCCGGCCCGACTCCGGCCGTGGGGCCCGGCGGGGCCCGTGCTCAGGGTGCCGCCCACCGCCTCCAGGCGTTCCGTCAGGCCCGTCAGGCCGTTGCCCGCCACGGACGGGCCGCCCGCGCCGTCGTCGGTGACCGTCAGCTCCGCCATCCGCCCGGCCAGGGTCTGGGTGGTGGCCAGGGAGACCGTGCAGCGCTTCGCGCCACTGTGCCGGACCACATTGGTGATCGCCTCGCGCAGCGCCCAGGCGAGCGCCGACTCGATCTCCTCGGGGAACTCCTCCGCGCAGTCGGACGGGAGGTCCGCCAGGATCCCGGCCGCGGTCAGAGCGGTCCGCGCACCGGCCAGTTCGCCCGGCAGCGTCGCCCGCCGGTAGCCGCTCACGGCCTCCCGTACGTCGACCAGCGCCTGCCGGCTCACCTGCTCGATGTCCGCCACCTGCCGGGCGGCCGCCTCGGGCTGGTCCGGCAGCATCCGCCCGGCCAGTTCGCTCTTCAGCGTGATCAGCGACAGCGAGTGCCCCAGCAGGTCGTGCAGGTCCCGCGCCATCCGCAGCCGTTCCTCGTTGGCCGCGAGCTGCGCCACCGTGGCCCGCGCCTCGCGCAGCTCTATGGTCGTGCGGATCATCGCGCGGACACCGATCATCGCGAAGCCGCCCATCAGGGACGGGATCAGCAGACCGGCCAGGTACTCGTCGCCGTCCGGGACGGCGTTGGCCGTCACCGCGAGCAGCGCGGTGGCGCAGGGAACCGTCCAGCGGGAGATGTTCCCGGGCAGCGCGGCCCCGGAGGAGATGGCCACGTAGACGAAGAGCACGAGCCATTCGCGGCCGAGGGTCAGCGACAGCAGGGTGGCCTGGGCGGCCAGGACCGACACGGAGAGCAGGACCCGGCGGGTCGGCATCGGCCGGGCGGTGCGCAGGACCAGGATCAGGTACCAGGTGACGAAGGCCGCGAGGCCCAGGCCGCCGAGCAGCCGGGCCCCGGTGCTGTGTCCGCCGCGGACGAGGTCGACGACGGGGGCGCTGAGGTAGAAGAGCCACAGGCCGGTCCACGTCAGCTTCACGGCCTTGTGGCGGCGGGTCTCCGGCCGCATTCCGATCCGGGGGCCGCCGGGCCCCTGGATGCCCACGTCGTCGGTCGCGTACCGCGCGTCGGTCACAGTCATGCCTTCAGGGAGTCCTTGCGGTACAGCCAGGCGGCGGCACCAGTGAACAGTACGAAGTACACGGCGAGGATGGCCACGTCCTTGGCGTGCGGCGCGCCGCCCAGCTCGATGGCCTGGCCGAGGCCGGCGTAGGCGTGGGTGGGGAGCCACTCGCAGATGTTGCGCAGCCACTGCGGGAAGTTCGCGGTGGGCATCCACAGGCCGCCGAGGATGGAGAGGCCGAAGTAGAAGAGCATCGTGACGGGGCGGACGGTGTCACCGCTCGCGAGGTAGCCGATGGCCACGCCGAGCGCGGCGAAGACGAGGCTGCCGGCCCAGATCGAACCGGTCAGGGCGAGCCACTGCCAGAGCTCGAAGCGGACCCCCTTGACGCCCGCCGCGACGCCGAAGACCACGAGGATCGCGGGGAGCGAGAGCACTCCGGCGCTGGCGGTCTTGGCGAGGACGTACCCGCGGCCGGGCAGGGAGGTGAGGCGCAGCTGGCGGACCCAGCCGGACTCGCGCTCCTTGGCGATGCGCTCGCTGTTGCCCACGAGGACGGCGGTGAGGGCGCCGAAGGAGGCCATCGCCACCATGTAGAACGCGGGCATGGTCAGGTTCGTGCCCATGACCTTCGTCGTGCCGCTCAGGGTGCCGCCGAGCATCAGGAAGAGGGCGGCCGGGTAGAGCACGGTGAAGAAGATGTACTTCTTGTTGCGCAGGGCGCGGGTGATTTCGAGCTTCACGAGCTGGTTCATTACTTGGCCTCCTCGGCCTCGGTGAGGGCGATGAAGGCCTGCTCCAGGCCGAGGCCCGCGACCTCAAGATTGCGGGGGTAGGCCCCCAGGGCGTACACGGCGTGGACGGTCGCGTCGGCGTCCGTGGACTGGAGGCGGACGGTGTCTCCGTGCCGCTCGTAGCCGGTGAGGCAGGGGAGTTCGCGCAGGGCGAGCTCGTCCACCGAGCCCGGGGCGAGGTCGAAGGCGATCCGGCGGGCGCCGGCCTTGGCCTTGATCTCGGCGGCGGTGCCGTCGGCGAGGAGCCGGCCCTTCTGGAGGACCAGGACCCGGTCGGCGATCGCGTCCGCCTCTTCCAGGTAGTGCGTGGCGAAGAGGACGGTGCGGCCCTGGGCGGCCTGCTCGCGCATGGTGGCCCAGAAGGCCTGGCGGGCGGTGACGTCCATGCCGGTGGTCGGCTCGTCGAGCACGATCAGGTCGTTGTGGCCGGCGGTGGCGAGGGCGAAGCGCACCCGCTGCTCCTGGCCGCCGGAGAGCTTGTTGACCATCCGGCCGGCGATGTCGGAGACACCGGCGAGGGAGAGCACCTCCTCGACCGGGTACGGCCGGGGGTGCAGGGCGCAGGTCAGCGTGACCAGTTCGCGTACGGTCACGTCCTCCATGAGGCCGCCGGTCTGGAGCATCGCGCCGACCCGGCCGGCCGCGATGGCCTCGCGGGGGGTGGTGCCGAAGAGCCGGACGGATCCGGAGTCCGCGGGGCGCAGGCCGAGCAGCAGGTCGAGGGTGGAGGACTTGCCGGCTCCGTTGGGGCCAAGGAGGGCGACGGTCTCACCGGGGTGGAGGTCGAGGCTGAGCCCGTCGACCGCCCGGACCTGGCCGTAGCTCTTCGTCACGTTCTGGAAGCTCACCACGGCGCCGTCGGCACTTTTCGCTGCGGCGGACCCCGTGGCGGCGCTGGTCTGCGTCGCGGTCGTCGTCTTCATGGATCGATCTTCGCCCGGACGGGGGTCCCGCCAGCAGTGTCCCGCGTCGTGGGAGCCGCATGACAGATGTCATGCGGCGGGTGTGACGGGGATGCGGCAGAGCCCCTTCCCGGCGACCGGGAAGGGGCTCTGAGCTGCTGTTTCGCCGCGACTTCGTCGTGCTTTCGCCGCGGATCAGCTCGCGTTGGTGTCGATGACCGCGGTCCGCTCGGCGGTCGTCTTGCCGCGCAGGGCCTTGCCGAGGGCCCCGGCGACGTCCTGCGGGGTGACGGCCGTCTTCTCGCCGGTGCCGCGCGTGATCAGGATGCCGTCGAAGGTGTTCCCGTAGGTCGCCTTGAGGGCTTCCAGGTCGTACTTCTCGACCAGGTGGCCGTCCACCGCCTGCATGCTGAGGATCTTGGGCAGGGACTTGGCGCCGAAGGGGAGGGACTTGGTGCCCACCTTGACGATGGCGGGGGCGGACATCGCGGGTTCGGCGAAGTCCTTCATGGCCCGGTCCAGTTCGTCCTTGCCGATGACCGGGTCCTTGGTGGCGACCGGGAGTTCGACGGGGGTCGACTTGCCGGTGGCGACCATGTCGCGGAAGGCCTTGGTGACCAGGTCGGCGGAGGCGCCCACGTCGACGGCGGTGCCGGGCTTGCCGGGTACGGCGACGGCCTTGCCGGTGTCGAAGGTGATGGTGCCCTCGGTGACCGAACCCGAGGTGCCGGCCAGCTCCTGGAGGGCGACCTGGAGCTTCTCGTCGTCCACGGGCATGACGGGATCGGTCTCGCGCGCGCTGCCGAAGAGGGAGCCGATGACCGTGACGGGGTTGTAGTCGCTGCCGGCCGCGTTGCGGACGGTGGTCTGGCTGTCGAGGCTCAGGCCGGCCTTCTCGGGCTTCAGCTCGACCGGCTTGCCGCCGACGGTGAGCTGGATGGGGCCGGCGGCGCGGTTGCCGAAGGAGGTCTGGAGCTTGGCGACGGCCTCGTCGCGGGTGCCGCTGATGTCGACGCCGAGGACGGTGGTGCCCTTGGGCACGTCGGAGTGGTTGAGGAGCAGACCCGCGCCGTAGGCCACGCCGAACAGCGAGAAGGCGGCGACCACGAGGAGGAGCAGCTTGCTGCGGCCCTTCTTCGCGGGCCGGGCGGGGGCCTTGGCCTTGTCCTTCGCGGGCGCCGGGGCGGGCGCACCGAGCTCCGGGTCGAGGCCGGGAGCGGGGTAGGCGGCCGTGGCCGGCCCGGGGCCGCGGTCGACGCCCGGGGCGGGACCGGGACCGGGGGCGGGGTACGCGGCTCCGGCGCCGAGTTCGGGACCGGGCCAGCGGGGCTCCTGCGGCTCGCCCACGGGTACGGTGCCCAGCGCGGGCCCGCCGGTCGGACCGGCCGGTGCTCCCGGGCCGGGGCCGTACGGCGGGATCCCCTGGGTGGTTCCGACTCCGGGACCGCCGACGGGGCGGTTCCCCGCGGGCACGCCGAAGCCGGGTCCGGCCGGGTGGGGCGCTCCCGGGACGGGGGCTCCGGGGCCGGGGCCGGTCCCGTACGCGGCGCCGGGGGCGGCCGGCAGCGCGGGGGCTCCGGGACGCTGACCGGAGCCGGGGCCCTGACCGGGACCCTGACCGAAGCCCTGGCCCGGACCGCCCTGGCCGGGATACTGACCGGCGCTCTGGCCGGGGCCCGCGGGACCGCCCGTACGGGGACCGGCCGGAGGCTGGGCGAAGCCCTGCGCGGGCGTGTCGTAGCGCGGAGCGGAGCTCCCCCCGGCCGGTGCTCCCGGGCCGGGGCCCTGGCCCTGACCCGGGGTCTGACCCGGGCCCCGACCCGGGGGCAGTGCCCGCGTGGGAAGCGGACCCGCCACCGGACCCGCCACCGGGCCCGGACCCGCGGCGGCCTTGCGCGGCGCGAACCAGTTGCTGGTCGGCTCCTCGGCGGCCGGAGCCTCCTCGGGCGCGGACGCCGGGGCTGCGGCCGGTGCGGGCTCCGGCTCGGCGGCCGTCTCGGGCATGGGAGTGCGTACGACCACGGGCGGAATCGGCCGCGATCCGGGGATGTTGATCCGGATCCGGGTCGTCAGGGTGGTCTCCGTCTTCGGCCCGTCGGAATCGGACGCGGACGGCTTGGCAGGCGTAGTCACAGAACTCTCCTCCGGGGCGGTCGTCGCACCAGGACCGTTCGGCTCGGTCGTGGACGGATACTGGCCGGTTCCATACGGCGGCGTGCCCGAGGGGTAAGCGGCTCCACCGCGCCCGTTGGGCCCGGAGGACGAACTGTCGGTTTGACGACTCAAGGCAGGTTCTCCCGGTTGGCTCCGCCGCCCGTCATACCGTGCGCGGGCAGCTCGGCGGCCCGTCCACCATACTGGCCGCCGCCCGCGCCCACCCGACCACCGGGAACGAAGGGTTCCCCTTGACCCCCTTCACGCCCCCTCGAAAGACCCGTCGAGCCCCCCGGAGATGGCGTCCGGTTCTCCGCCGGATGCCCGCCGACCCTCCGTCAGGCGGCTGCCGCCCAGCTCGTCAAGGTGCCGGGAGACTCCGACGGCCCGTCACTTGGCGGGCCTGGCGGCCGAAACCGCTCGGTCCACCGGTCCGCCGATCGTGGCGCACATCACAGCGAGGACAACTCCGCCCAAAAGGTAGGCGTACATGCTGATTCCGGACGAACCGAGGAGGAAGTCCCCTTCCGGCCTGGGGGCGCTGAGCAGCACGTAGGCGAGGAACCAGCCGCCCGTGGCCGCGCCCACCCCGATGCCGGTCCCGAGGGCGATCCGGGCGCCGAGGAACAGTCCGAAGAGGGCGAGCAGGGCCAGCAGCAGCCCGCCCGGGAACCACAGGTCCACCACGAGCCAGCCGGCCGCGCCGGCCAGGGCTCCGGCCACCAACAGGCCCAGCAGGGCGGCGATCCGCCCGGGGGTCAGTGCACGGTTCATGCCCGCACCCCCGCGAAGAGGTCGTGCTCGCGCTCGCCCGCCGGGGCGCCCGGACGGCCCGCGGCCAGCTCGTAGTACTCGCGGGCGAACAGCGGCTGCGCGAGGTCGTTCGAAAGTGCGAAGAAGGGCCCGTCCACGGCGATCTGCGTGGCGTGGGCCCGCATCGCGGCGGCCTTCGCGGCCACCAACGCCTCGTCGGCGCCGGTCTCGGCGCCGATCTCGGCGGTGATCCGCTCGTCCGCCACCACGCCCGGTACGTCGTCCGGTTCGGCCAGCCCGGGGAAGGGCGCCTCGTCTCCGGCCGCGCGCAGCCGGGCGAAGCCCTCCTCGACGACCGAGCGCGGTACGCGGTTCCAGTAGAACTTCTCGACCTCGTGCGGCGCGCCCAGATCCCGGCGGTACGCGGGCTCCGCGGCCAGTTCGGCGGCGCGCGTGGCGACGCGGTGGGCCTGGATGTGGTCGGGGTGGCCGTAGCCGCCGTCCGGGTCGTAGGTGACGAGGACCTGGGGACGGAGCTCGCGGATCACCTCCACGAGGTACCCGGCGGCCTCGTCCAGGTCGGCGGACCAGAAGGCGCCGGGCCGGCGGTTCTGCTCGGCGCCCATCATCCCGGAGTCCCGGTAACGGCCGGGGCCGCCGAGGAAGCGGTGGTCGGTGACGCCCAGTTCCCGCATGGCGGCGGCGAGCTCGCCGATGCGGTGGGTGCCGAGGGTGTCGTCGCGGTCGGCCGCCAGATGGGCGAGACCGGGCGGGATGACCTCGCCCTCCTCGCCGAGCGTGCAGGTGACCAACGCGACGTGGGCGCCCTCGGCCGCGTACTTGGCCATGGTGACGCCGTTGTTGATCGACTCGTCGTCCGGGTGCGCGTGCACGAGGAGGAGCCGACGGGCGGGAAGACCGTTCATGGGGGTCAGCCTACGAGGACCGGGCGGCCCCGGCCCCACAAGGCGGCGCCCCGCGGGGCCTTCGGCCCGAGGAGGCCCACGGCTTGAGGAGGCCTACAGCTTGAGGCCGCTGATCATGCTCGCCACGTTCGAGGTGAGCTGGGAGAGCGTCGGCGCCACCGTCGAGCTCGCCAAGTAGAAGCCGAGCAGCACGCAGACCGCGGCGTGACCCGCCTTCAGGCCCGAGCGCCGGACCAGCAGGAAGACGATGACTGCCAGCAGCACCACGGCCGAGATCGATAGTGCCACGGCGTTTCACCTCCACGTCGAGCGGACATCGGTACGCGTTTTCGCAACTCGCTGCTCGGCAGAGTCATACCCACCGTGCGCTACGGATCATAACTATCCGTACCAGAGCATCGATCGATTCCGGCAGCACGAGGGGCGCACGCCGCGCATGCCCGGGGTCACGAAAACGCCGGACGGGGAGGCGGTACGCCTCCCCGTCCGGCTGTCGGCACCCGCACGGCCGCACCGGATCCAGGCTGCCCGGCTCATATCTCGGGGCAGAAACGGTCAAGTTGCCTGCATGTAAACGGGGTTGGAGACCGTTCGGCGCAGTGGCCGGAAATGAGCGGTACCGCAGGCCAGAGCTCCCGCGCGGATCAGCCCTTCGTCAGCGGCCCCGCCTTCGGGGGCTCCTCCCCCGGCGGCGGGACGGTCTGCTTCTCGGATGCGAAGTGACAGGCCGAGGGATGGGCCGCCGGGCCGCCCGGGAGGAAGGACGGGATCTCCAGGAGCGGGACCTCGCTCGCGCAGCGCTCCTCGGCCTTCCAGCAGCGGGTGCGGAAGCGGCAGCCCGAGGGCGGGTTGGCCGGGGAGGGGACGTCGCCGGAGAGGATGATCCGGTCGCGGTGGGCGCGGGCCAGGGGGTCCGGGACCGGCACGGCGGAGAGCAGGGCCTGGGTGTACGGGTGGGTGGGGTGGTCGTAGATCTGGGTGTCGGTGCCGATCTCGACGATCCGGCCCAGGTACATGACGCCGACCCGGTCGGAGATGTGGCGCACGATCGAGAGGTCGTGCGCGATGAAGACGTAGGAGAGGCTGAACTCGCTCTGGAGCCGTTCCAGGAGGTTGATGACCTGGGCCTGGACGGACACGTCGAGCGCGGAGACCGGCTCGTCCGCGACGATGATCTCCGGCTGGAGGGCGAGGCCGCGGGCGATGCCGATGCGCTGGCGCTGGCCGCCGGAGAACTGGTGCGGATAGCGGTTGATGTACTCCGGGTTGAGGCCGACCACGTCCAGGAGCTCCTGGACCTTGCGGCGCCGGTCGCCCTTGGGAGCCACCTCGGGGTGGATCTCGTAGGGCTCCCCGATGATGTCGCCGACCGTCATCCGGGGGTTGAGCGAGGTGTACGGGTCCTGGAACACCATCTGGATGTTGCGGCGCACGGCCTTGAGGGCCTTGCCGGACAGCCTGGCGATGTCCTCGCCCTTGTAGGTGATCGCGCCCGCCGTGGGGCGTTCCAGGTTGACCAGCATCTTGGCCACGGTCGACTTCCCGCAGCCCGACTCCCCGACGATGCCCAGGGTTTCGCCGGCCCGCAGGTCGAAGGAGACCCCGTCGACGGCCTTGACCGCGCCGACCTGCTTGCGGAAGACGATGCCCCGGGTCAGCGGGTAGTGCTTGACCAGGTCCGTCACTTCGAGGATCGACTCAGGCACCGAGGCACTCCTTCCAGAAGAAGCACGCGCTGGAGCGGTCCGGCCCGACCTCGGCCAGCGGCGGTACGTCGGTGCGGCAGACCGCCTGCGCCATGGGACAGCGCGGGTTGAAGGCGCAGCCGGGCGGGATGGCGAGCAGGTTGGGCGGCAGTCCCTTGATGGCGTAGAGCTCCTGGCCCTTCTGGTCCAGGCGCGGGATGGAGTCGAGCAGGCCGCGGGTGTACGGGTGCGCGGGCGCGGCGTAGATCTCGTGGACGGGGGCCGCCTCCACGATCCGGCCGGCGTACATGACGGCGATCTTGTCCGCGACGTCGGCGACCACGCCGAGGTCGTGGGTGATCAGGATCAGGCCCATGTTGAGCTCGCGCTGGAGCTCCGCGAGGAGGTCCATGACCTGGGCCTGGACGGTGACGTCCAGGGCGGTGGTCGGCTCGTCCGCGATGATCAGCGAGGGTTCGAGGGCCATCGCCATGGCGATCATGATGCGCTGGCGCATGCCCCCGGAGAACTGGTGCGGGTAGTCCCCCACCCGTTCCCTCGCCGCCGGGATCTTCACCCGGTCCATCAGCTCGACGGCCTTGGCCCTGGCGTCCTTGCGGGACATCCCGCGGTGGACCTCGTACATCTCGCCGAGCTGGGCGCCCACGCTCAGCACCGGGTTCAGGGAGGACAGCGCGTCCTGGAAGATCATGGCCATCTCGGCGCCGCGGACCTTCCTGCGCTCCTCCTCCTTCATCTTCAGCAGGTCTCTGCCCTTGAAGAGGATCTCGCCGCCCGCGATGCGGCCCGGCGGCGTGTCGAGGATGCCCATCACGGCCTGCGCGGTGACCGACTTGCCCGAGCCGGACTCGCCGAGCACGGCGAGCGTCTCGCCCTCGTCCACCGAGTAGTTGACGCCGTTGACGGCCTTGGCGACCCCGTCGCGGGTCTTGAACTCCACGTGCAGGTCGCGCACTTCGAGCAGCATGTACGGGGCTCCTCAGCGCAGCTTGGGGTCGAGGGCGTCGCGCACCGCGTCGCCGAGCATGATGAAGGCGAGCACGGTGATGCTGAGCGCGCCGGCCGGGTAGAGCAGCATGTGCGGGGCGTTGCGGATCTGCGAGGCGGCGTTGGAGATGTCGATGCCCCAGGAGACGGTCGGCGGGCGCAGGCCCACTCCGAGGAAGGACAGGGTGGCTTCCAGGGCGATGTACGTGCCGAGCGCGATGGTGGCGACGACGATGACGGGCGCGATCGCGTTGGGCGCGACGTGCCGCAGCAGCATCCGGCCGTTGCCGGCGCCGAGCGCCCGCGCCGCCTGGACGTAGTCGTTCTGTTTGGCGGTGATGACCGAGCCGCGCGCGATGCGGGCCAGCTGCGGCCAGCCCAGCAGCACGATGAAGCCGACGACCGGCCAGACGGTGGTGCTGGTGACCACGGACAGGAAGACCAGGCCGCCGAGGACGACGGGGATGCCGAAGAAGATGTCGGCGACCCGGGAGAGCAGCGCGTCGCCCCAGCCGCCGAAGAACCCGGCGAGCCCGCCGAGCGCCGAGCCGAGGAGGGCCGCGCCGAGGGTGGCGCAGACGCCCACGGTGATGGAGGCGCGGGCCCCGTAGACGGTACGGGTGTACACGTCGCAGCCCTGGGTGTCGTAGCCGAAGGGGTGGCCCGGGGAGGAGCCCTGCTGCGATTTGGACAGGTCGCACTGGAGCGGGTCGCCGCTCGCGATGAGCTGCGGCCAGATCGCGATGACGACGAGGAAGAGGATCAGCAGGGTGGAGACGATGAAGACGGGGTTGCGGCGCAGCTGGTGCCAGGCGTCGGACCAGAGCGACCGGGCCTTCTCCTGTGGTCCCACGGGGCCCGTGCCCAGGGCCTTCTCCAGGCTTTCGGCCTCCTCCAGTGCGAGATCCATGGCCCCTCCTTGGCCGGTGGGGGCGATGGCCTCGTGGGCGCCGGGCTGGAGCGGATCGTAGGCGGGGCGCTCGGGCTCAGGCATAACGGATCCTCGGGTCCAGGACCGCGTAGAGCAGGTCGACGAGCAGGTTCGCCAGCAGGAAGACGATGACGAGGATCGTCACGAAGCCGACCACCGTCGGGGAGTTGTTGCGCAGGATGCCCTGGTAGAGCTGGTAGCCGACGCCGTGGATGTTGAAGATCCGCTCGGTGACGATGGCCCCGCCCATCAGGGCGCCGATGTCGGTGCCGATGAAGGTGACGACGGGGATCAGCGAATTGCGCAGCAGGTGGCGGGTGATGACCCGGCGCCTGGGCAGGCCCTTGGCCACGGCGGTGCGGACGTAGTCGGCCTTGACGTTCTCCGCGATGGAGGTGCGGGTCAGCCGGGTGACGTAGGCGAGGGAGACCAGCGCGAGGACGACGCCGGGCAGGATCAGTTCGCTGAAGGGCGCGTCCGGGGAGACGGTGGGCCGTACCCAGCCCCATTTGACGCCGAAGACGAACTGGAGGAGGTAGCCGGTCACGAAGGTCGGTACGGAGATCACCACGAGGGTGAGCACCAGCAGGCTGGTGTCGATGGACTTGCCGCGGTGCAGGCCGCTGACCACGCCGAGGGTGATGCCCACGACGATCTCGATGGCGATCGCGACGATGGTCAGGCGCAGGGTCACCGGGAAGGACGTGGACATGAGCTCGGTGACCTTCTGCCCGTTGAAGGCCGTGCCGAAGTCGCCCTGGAAGATCTGGCCCATGTAGTGGAGGTACTGCTCCCACAGCGGGCGGTCGAGGTAGAGGTCCTTGCGGATGCGGGCGGCGGTGGCGGGGTCGGGGGCCTTGTCGCCGAAGAGGGCGGCGACCGGGTCACCGAGCGCGTACACCATGAAGAAGATCAGGAACGTGCTGCCGATGAACACGGGGATCATCTGGAGCAGTCGCCGGATCACGTAACGTCCCATGGACTGCTCCAGGATCGATCCGACGGAGGGTCAGCTGACCTTGATCTGGTCGTAGACGGGGACGCTGAACTGGTTGAGCGCCACTTCCGAGATCCGCTGCGAGTGGCCGGCGCTGCCGTTCTGGTACCAGAGCGGGATCGACGGCATCTGGGCGGCGAGGATCTTCTCGGCGTCCCGGAACTTCGCGACCGCCTTGGCCGCGTCGCTCTCCCTGTTGGCCTCGTCGACGAGCTTGTCGAACTCCGGGTTGCTGAACTTGCCGTAGTTCGAGGAGGCGCCGGTGTAGTACAGCGGCTCCAGGAAGTTCTGGATCAGCGGGTAGTCGGCCTGCCAGCCGGAGCGGAAGGGGCCGGTCAGCTTGTAGGAGCTCTGCTGGTTGCGGAAGTCGGCGAAGGTGCCGACCGGGTTGACCGTGCAGACGGGGCCCTCGCCCAGCGCGTTGTTGATGCTGTTGCAGACGGCGTCCATCCACTCGCGGTGCGAGCCGGTGTCCACGTTGGAGGTGAGGGTGATCTTGCCGCCGGGCAGGCCGCCGCCCTCCTGGATGAGCTTCTTGGCTTCCTTGGGATCGAAGGAGCAGGCCTCGCCGCAGGCGGTGGAGCTGAATCCGCCCCTGTCCCCGAGTGCCGGGGAGGTCCAGTCCTTGGCGGGGGTGCGCGTCTCCTTGAAGATCTGCTTGGTGATCTCGTCGCGGTTGATCGCCCGCGAGACGCCGGTGCGGACCTTCTCCATGCCCTCCTTGCTCCACTGCGGGTCGTACAGCGGGAAGGTGAGGGTCTGGATGATGAGGGCCGGCTGGTTGATGTAGCGGTCGCCGAGGTCGTTCTTGACGTTCTTCAGCTGCTGCGCCGGGATGTCGTCGACCAGGTCGAGGTTGCCGGAGATCAGGTCGGTGTAGGCGGTGTTGTTGTCGGTGTAGACCTTCAGGTCCACACCGCCGTTGACCGCCTTGTCCGCACCGGTGTACCCCTCCCACTTGCGCAGCTTCATGCCGGTGCCCTTGGTGTACGAGTCCACCGTGTACGGGCCGTTGCCGACGGGCTTCTTCAGCCAGCCCTCGTGGTCGGTGAAGAAGGCCTTGGGCAGCGGGGAGAAGGCCTGGTAGCCGAGGGTCTCGGGCCAGGTGGAGAACTTCTCCTTGAGGGCGACCGTGAAGGTCTTGGGATCCTTGACGACCAGGCCCGACATGGTCTTGGCCTTGGGTTCGCCGGTCGCCGGGTGCACGTCCGCGTAGCCGACGATGTCGGAGAAGAAGGGCGAGTTGTTCTGCTTCTTGGAGACGTCCGCGCCGTAGTTCCAGGCGTCCACGAAGGACTGGGCGGTGACGGGCTCGTCGTTGCTGAACTTCCAGCCGTCCTTCAGCGTGATCGTGAAGTTCTGGCTGTCGGTCGTCTCGATCTTCTCCGCGAGGAAGTTCTTGGCCTCGCCGGTCTTCGGGTCGTACCGCTTCAGACCCCGGAAGAGCATGTCGAGGACCTTGCCGCCCTGCACCTCGTTGGTGTTGGCGGGCTCCAGCGGGTTCTGCGGGTCACCCCACGAGGAGCTGATGATCCCCGCCGCGCCTCCGCCTCCGCCGCTGTCGCTTCCGCCGCCGCCGCAAGCCGTCGCCGCGAGGGCGACGGCCACCGCACATGCGGCCCACTTGGCGTGGGTGGCTCCGCGCATGGAGTGCCTCCTACTGGATCCCAAGACTCACTTAGGGCCCAATGTCACCCTATGTGGGGTCCCGCACACTCCTGGTTGGACCGATTGCACCCTCGCGTCCCCCGGCTGTCACCCCTGCGAGTGCAAAGCCGGTGGCCTGCTGACCTTTCCGGTCACAGCGCCAGCTCCCAGGTGTCCACGGCGTAGTGCAGCGCCATGCCGTGCGCCTCGTACAGGGCGAGTGCCCCGGTTTCGTTGCCCGTGTCCACGCCGAGGCCCACGGTGCTCCGGCCGCGCGCCGCGTAGGCGGCGAAGCCGTGGCGGAGCAGGTGGCCGCCGATGCCCCGGCCGCGCACGTGGGCCCGTACGCCGATGTGGCTGAGCCAGCCCATGCTGGTGCGGTCGTCGCGGGACAGCAGGACGCCTACGTCGCCTTCCGTGGGCAGCGCGGCGATCCACACCAGTGACCAGTCCAGGCCCCGGCCGTCGATGTGGTCCAGCCAGGGCTCGTACTCCCGCCGGACGTGCCCGAAGTGCTCGGCGAAGGTCTCCTCGATCAGGGCGTGGGCGCGGCGGCGCTCGCTCGCGTCCCCGTCGCAGGGGCGAAGGGTGAGCCCGGCGGGAGGGACCGGGGGCCCGTCGTGGGGGTCCAGTGCGCGGGTCATCACCTGGTAGCGGCGCACGGTCCGGTAGCCGCGACCGGGCAGCAGGTCCGCGTCGAGGGTGGCGTTCACGTTGAGCTGGAGCCGCAGGTGGGCGCCGGGTGCGCCGGCGGCGAGCTCGCGGGCCCGGCCCTCCATCCGTTCCAGCAGCCGGACGGCGGCCTCGCGGTGCCCGGGCAGGACGTAGTGGTCGGAGTCGACGCGGCCGGGGCCCGAGTCCGCCCACACCAGGGCGTAGGCGACGAGCCGCCCGCCCTCGAAGGCGAGCCAGGAGTCCTTGGCCAGGTCGACGTCGGGGTGGTGCAGATCGGCCTCGACGGCGGCGAGGTCGGTTTCCGGGCGGCCGATCTCGATCACGTCGACGGCGTTGAGGAGCCCGCAGATCCCCTCGGCGTCCCCTGGCCCGGCGGGCCGTACGTTCAGCATGTCGGTCATCAGACCACTGTCAGCCCGTGCGCGGCACGGTCGCAACCGCCTTTCCGCGCGTGCCGGGTGGGCGAACGCCAGGGCGCCCGGTGCCGGAATGGAATCCGGTACCGGGCGCCCTGGTGGAAACGCCCGCGCGAGGTCAGACGGCCAGAACGGCCTTCTCCTCGGCGAAGTGGCAGGCCGACTCGTGCGCGGCCAGCGACTTGGAGCCCTGGAAGCGCTCCGGGATCGCCAGGATCGGCTCCTCCGTGGAGCACTTGTCCTCGGCCTTCCAGCAGCGGGTGCGGAAGCGGCAGCCCGACGGCGGGTTGGCCGGCGAGGGAACGTCACCGGTGAGCAGGATCCGCTCGCGGCCCTCGCGGGCCTCCGGGTCCGGCACCGGCACGGCGGAGAGCAGCGCCTGGGTGTACGGGTGGGTCGGGTGGTCGTAGATCTGCGCGTCGGTGCCGATCTCGGCCATCTTGCCGAGGTACATGACGCCGACCCGGTCCGAGATGTGCCGGACGATCGACAGGTCGTGCGCGATGAAGAGGTAGGAGAGGTTGAACTCCTCCTGGAGCTTCTCCATCAGGTTGATGACCTGGGCCTGCACCGACACGTCGAGCGCGGAGACCGGCTCGTCGCAGATGATGATCTCCGGGTTGAGCGCGAGGCCGCGGGCGATGCCGATGCGCTGGCGCTGGCCGCCGGAGAACTGGTGCGGGTACCGGTTGATGTACTCCGGGTTGAGGCCGACCACGTCCAGGAGCTCCTGGACCTTGCGCCGGCGGTCGCCCTTGGGAGCCACCTCGGGGTGGATCTCGTAGGGCTCCCCGATGATGTCGCCGACCGTCATGCGCGGGTTCAGCGAGGTGTACGGGTCCTGGAACACCATCTGGATGTTGCGGCGGACGGCCTTGAGGGCCTTGCCGGACAGCTTGGTGATGTCCTGGCCCTTGTAGAAGACCTCGCCCGCGGTGGCGCGCTCCAGGGTCATCAGCAGCTTGGCGACGGTGGACTTGCCACAGCCGGACTCGCCGACGATGCCGAGGGTCTCGCCCTTGTACAGGTCGAAGGAGATCCCGTCGACCGCCCTGACCGCGCCGACCTGCTTCTTGAACAGGATGCCCTGGGTCAGCGGGAAGTGCTTGACCAGGTTGCGGACCTGGAGGATCGGCTCGCGCTCGGGGGCGTTCTTGGTGAGCTCAGCCATGGATCTGCTCCTTCCAGAAGTGGCACGCGCTGTGACGGCCGACCAGCTCGGTGCCGTCCTGCTCGCTGACGGGCTGGAGCGCGGGGATCTCGGACCGGCAGATGTCCTGCGCGACGGTGCAGCGCGGGTTGAACGAGCAGCCGGTGGGCAGGGCCAGCAGGTTCGGCGGCAGGCCCTTGATCGCGAAGAGCTCCTGGCCCTTCTGGTCCAGGCGCGGGATCGAGTCCAGCAGGCCGCGGGTGTACGGGTGTGCCGGGCGCTTGTAGATCTCGTGGACCGGGGCGGTCTCGACGATCCGGCCGGCGTACATGACCGCGATCTTGTCCGCGACGTCGGCGACGACGCCGAGGTCGTGGGTGATCAGGATCAGGCCCATGTTGAGCTCGCGCTGGAGCTCCGCGAGGAGGTCCATGACCTGGGCCTGGACGGTGACGTCCAGGGCCGTGGTCGGCTCGTCCGCGATGATCAGGTCCGGCTCCAGCGCGATCGCCATGGCGATCATGATGCGCTGGCGCATACCGCCGGAGAACTGGTGCGGGTAGTCGTCCACGCGCGCCTTGGCGGCGGGGATCTTCACCCGGTCCATCAGCTCGATGGCCTTGAGCTTGGACTCCTTGCGGGACAGGCCCTCGTGGACGCGGAACATCTCGCCCAGCTGGTAGCCCACGTTGAGCACGGGGTTCAGCGAGGAGAGCGCGTCCTGGAAGATCATCGCGATCTTCCGGCCGCGGATCCTCCGGCGCTCCTCGTTGCCCATCTTGAGCATGTCCTGGCCGCGGAACAGGATCTCGCCCTGCGGGATCTTGCCGGGGGGCATGTCGAGGATGCCCATGATGGCCTGGGCGGTGACGGACTTGCCCGAGCCGGACTCGCCGAGCACGGCCAGCGTCTCGCCGGCGTCCACGGAGTAGTTCACTCCGTTGACGGCCTTGGCCACGCCGTCACGGGTGTGGAACTCCACGTGCAGGTCGCGGACTTCGAGGAGCGGACCCTCGTGGGAGTCACCGTCGCGGGGGACGGGGACCGTCGCGGTCTTGTCGATGGTGGTCATTTACGCCCTCCTCAGCGCAGCTTGGGGTCGAGGGCGTCGCGCACCGCGTCGCCGAGCATGATGAAGGCCAGGACGGTGAGGCTCAGCATGCCCGCGGGGAAGAACAGTGCGTGCGGGGCCGTACGGATGACCCGCTGGGCCGACGAGATGTCGATGCCCCAGCTGATCGTCGGGTCCTGCAGGCCGATTCCGAGGTAGCTCAGGGTGGCCTCGGCGCCGATGTAACCGCCGAGCGCGATGGTCGCGACCACGATCACGGGAGCGATGGCGTTCGGCACGATGTGCCGGAGCATGATCCGGAAGGTGTTCGCGCCGAGGGCGCGGGCCGCGGTGACGTAGTCCGCCTCCTTGGCGATGATCACCGCACCGCGCATGACGCGGGTCATCTGGGTCCAGCCGAGGAAGGTCAGTGCGAAGACGACGGTCCAGATGGTGCGCTGGGCGAAGGCGTTGAGCACGATCAGCGCACCGAGCAGCAGCGGGATGCCGAAGAAGATGTCGGTGACGCGCGAGATCAGGGTGTCGATCTTGCCGCCGAAGTAGCCGGCCAGCAGGCCGGTGATGCCGCCGATGAGCGTGACGGCGGCCGTCACGCAGATGCCGACGGTGATCGAGGCGCGGGCGCCGTAGATCATGCGGGAGTAGATGGAGCGGCCCTGGCCGTCGAAGCCGAACCAGTCGGCCTGGAACACGTGGCTCCAGTTCGGCGGGGTCAGGAAGTGGTTGCGCAGGTCGCCGGCGCGCGGGTCGGCGGAGGTGAACAGACCGGGCACGATCGCGATCGCGATGAGCAGCACGATCATGAGCAGCGAGAGCACGAAGACCGGGCGGCGGCGCAGGTCGCCCCACGCGTCCGACCAGAGGCTGCGCGCCTTCTCGTCCTTCTTCACCGGCTCGGTGGGCTGGTCGTTCACAGCCGAGGCCTTCTCAATCGTGTCAGGCATACCGGATCCTCGGGTCCAGGACCGCGTAGAGCAGGTCGACGATCAGGCTCGAGATGAGGTAGATGATGACGAGTACGGTCACGAAACCGACCACCGTCGCACCCTCCTTGCCGTTGATGGCGCGGTACAGGGCGTTGCCGACACCCTGCACGTTGAAGATGCCCTCGGTGACGATCGCGCCGCCCATGAGAGCGCCCAGGTCCGTACCGAGGAAGGTGACGACCGGGATCAGCGAGTTGCGCAGCAGGTGGCGGCCGATGACCCGGCGGCGCGGCAGGCCCTTGGCCACCGCGGTGCGGATGTAGTCGGCGCGCAGGTTCTCGACGATCGAGGTGCGCGTCAGACGGGCGACGTAGGCCAGCGAGAGCGAACCGAGCACGGCGGCCGGCAGCATGAGCTGGTTGAGGTCCATCGAGTCCTGCACGGTCGGGGTGACCCAGCCGAGGCCGTTGGCGAAGACCGCCTGCAGGATGTACGCGATAACGAAGATCGGCATGGAGATCACCAACAGGGTGACGACCAGGACGAGCTTGTCCATGATCTTGTTGCGGCGCAGACCCGCGAGAACGCCGAGCACGATACCGAGGACGAGCTCGATGCTGAAGGCCAGCATGGCGAGCCGGACGGTGACGGGGAGAGCCTCACCCATCACGTCGGTCACCTTGCGGCCGGACATCGTCTTGCCGAAGTCGAACTGAACCAGGTTCGTGATGTAGTCCACGTACTGCTTCCACAGCGGCTGGTCCAGGCCGAGTTGGTGCTTGATGGCGGCGAGCTGGGCGGGATCGGCCGCCTTGTCGCCCCACATGGCTCTGACGGGGTCGCCCGGGAGGGCGTACACCATCAAGAAGATGAGCAAAGTGGTCCCGAGGAATACCGGGATCATCTGGAGCAGTCGCCTCGCGACATAACGCCCCATGGTGCCTCCATTGGTGGTCGGCGCGACACGGCCGGACAGCTCCCTCGATGGTGGGGGGAGCGTCCGGCCGTGTCGTCAAACTGCCTGCTCCGCGGCGCGGAGCGTGAGGGGTGGGCCGGTTGCCGACCTGATTACTTCTTCTTGACCTCGACGTTGGGGAACACCGGGTCGCCGAAGGAGTCGTACTTCACGTTCTGGACGTTGTTCGACCAGCCCGCGTTCGTCTTGTAGTACCAGAGCGGGATGGACGGCATGTCCTTGGCCAGGACGGCCTCCGCCTGCTGGTACAGCTCGGTGGTCTTGTCGACCGTGGTCGCCTGGTCGGCGTCCTTGGCGAGCTTGTCGAACTCCGGGGACGAGTACAGCGAGTCGTTCGCCGAGGCGCCCGTGCCGTAGATGTCACGCAGGAAGTTCGCGTTCAGCGGGTAGTCCTGCTGCCATGCGGAACGCATGAGGCTGGACACGGTGTGCTTGTCGATGATGTCGCGGGCCGTCTTGAAGTCGGCCTTCGGGTCACCGGTGCACTCGACGCCCGTGGACTGGCGGATGGAGTTGCAGACCGCGTCCACCCACTCCTTGTGGCCACCGTCGGCGTTGTACAGGATGGTGATCTTGTTGTTCGGAACACCACCGCCGGCCTTGATGAGGTCCTTCGCCTTGGCGGCGTTGAAGGTGCAGGCCTCGCCACAGGCGCCGGCCTTGTAGCCGGCGACACCCGGGGCGACCCAGGAGTCGGCGGGCTGACGCGAGCCCTGGAGCACGGTCTTGGTGATGGTGTCGCGGTCGATCGCCATCGACAGGCCCTTGCGGACCTGGGCCTTGTCAACGCCCTGCCAGTCGGCGTTGTACATCGCGAAGGCGATGGAGGTGATGCCACCCATGGCCTGGTCGACGGCGCGGTCACCGAGGTCGGCCTTGTACTTCGGCAGGTCGGTCGGGTCGACCTGGTCGAGAACGTCCAGGGTGTCCGAGGTGAGCTCCTTGTAGGCCGCCTCGGGCTGGGTGTAGTTCTTGAAGATGATGCCGCCGTTCTTCGGCTTGTCATCTCCCTTGTAGCCGTCGAACGCGGCCAGCGTGACGGCCTTGTTGTGCTCCCAGCTGACGAACTTGTACGGGCCGTTGCCGACCGGGTTCTCGCCGTACTTCGCCGGGTCGGTGAAGAACCCCTTCGGCAGCGGCGAGAAGGCCGTGTAGCCGAGCTTGTACTGGAAGTACGAGACCGGCTGGACCAGGTCGATGGTGAACTCGGTGTCCGAGACGACCTTCAGACCGGACATGGTCTCCGCCTTGGCGGCGTCCTTCTCCGGGTGCACGTCGGTGTAACCGGCGATGTCGGAGAACCAGTTCGAGTTGATCTGGTTGTTCTTGGTCGCGGCGGACCAGTTCCAGCTGTCCACGAAGGAGGCAGCGGTGACGGGGGTGCCGTCGTGGAAGGTCCAGCCCGGCTTCAGGGTGACCTTGTAGTGCTGGGCGTCCGTGGTCTCGATCTTGTCGGCCACCTGGTTGCGCAGCTTGCCCGTGGTCGGGTCGTAGTCCACCAGACCGCGGAACAGGTTCTTGACGATACGGCCGCCACCGACCTCCATGGCGTTCGCCGGCTGGAGCGGGTGCTGGGGCTCGCTGCTCTGGTAGCTGTAGACGCCCTTGGCGTCGACCGCACCCTTGGCGTCGCTGCCCTTGCCGTCGCCGCCACCGCAAGCCGTAGCGGCAAGGGCGACGACGATCGCGCCAGCAACCAGCTTGGCGCTCTTGGCACCGCGCATGGGTTTCCTCCTCATGAGTCCACTGTCTGATGTGAAGGGCACGTGTTGCGTTTCGCCGACACCCCTGACGGCGATAAGGAACCAGTGCCCCAAGTGTGCTCGTGAGTCGACGCTCCCCACAGCGTGTGACCCATTGACCCGAGCTCAATGGAGCAATCCTCAGGGACGCCCAGACCGTAAACCACACCTAAGTGGTCTCGTTTTCACAACATCGCACTATGGCCAAAACCCGAAATCCGGACAAACGGATAGGAGACAGACACGTGCGAAACGGACTGTTAGCTCTTCTTCCGGAGTGTCACGGTCGGTATCCGGACACCGGACGGAAATAATCCACTTGACAAAAGCGAACAGCCCCTCCCCGCACGGAGACCGTGCCGGGAGGGGCTGTTCGAAAAAGCGGTGGTCGGGCGGACCCAGGTGTGATCTGGGTCCTACGCGACTACTTGCCAGACTTGGCGCGCGAGGCGGAGCGCGAACGCTCCTTCTGGTCCAGGACGACCTTGCGGATGCGGACGGCCTCCGGGGTCACCTCGACGCACTCGTCGTCGCGGCAGAACTCCAGGGACTGCTCCAGGGAGAGCTTGCGGGGCGGCACCACGTTCTCGGTGTTGTCCGCGGAAGCCGCACGCATGTTGGTGAGCTTCTTCTCCTTGGTGATGTTCACGTCCATGTCGTCGGCGCGCGAGTTCTCGCCGACGATCATGCCCTCGTACACCTCGGTGCCGGGCTCGGTGAACAGGACACCGCGCTCCTGCAGGTTGATCATCGCGAACGGCGTGACCGAGCCGGAGCGGTCGGCGACCAGCGAACCGTTGTTACGGGTCACCAGCTGGCCGAACCACGGCTCGTGGCCCTCGTGGATCGAGTGGGCGATGCCCGTACCGCGAGTGTTCGTCAGGAACTCCGTACGGAAGCCGATGAGGCCGCGCGACGGGACGACGAACTCCATGCGGACCCAGCCGGAGCCGTGGTTCGACATGTTGTCCATGCGGCCCTTGCGGACGCCCATGAGCTGCGTGACCGCGCCCATGTGCTCCTCGGGGACGTCGACCGTCATGCGCTCGACCGGCTCGTGCACCTTGCCGTCGACGAGCTGCGTGACGACCTGCGGCTTGCCGATGGTGAGCTCGAAGCCCTCGCGGCGCATCTGCTCGACCAGGATGGCGAGCGCGAGCTCACCACGGCCCTGGACCTCCCAGGCGTCGGGACGCTCGGTGTCCAGGACGCGGAGCGAGACGTTACCGATCAGCTCGCGGTCCAGACGGTCCTTGACCTGACGGGCGGTGACCTTGCGGTCCTTGACCGCGGACTTGGCGTCCGCGCCCTTGCCGCTGCCGCCGCGGCCGACCATCGGGGAGGTGTTCGTACCGATGGTCATGGAGATCGCCGGCTCGTCGACCGAGATCAGCGGGAGCGCGATCGGGTTCTCCGGGTCGGCCAGGGTCTCGCCGATCATGATGTCGGGGAAACCGGCGACCGCGCAGATGTCACCCGGGCCCGCCACCTCGGCCGGCTTGCGGGTGAGCGCCTCGGTCATCATCAGCTCGGTGATGCGGACGTTGGACATGGTGCCGTCACGCTTGATCCAGGTGACGGTCTGGCCCTTGCGCAGCTCGCCCTGCTCGACGCGGACCAGGGCGATGCGGCCCAGGAAGTTGTCGGCGTCCAGGTTGGTGACGTGGGCCTGGAGGGGCGCCTCGTCGTCGTACACCGGGGCCGGCACGTGGGCCAGGATGGTGGAGAAGAACGGCTCCAGGCTGTCGCTGTCCGCGGGGACGGTGCCGTCCTCGGGCTTGGTCAGCGAGGCGATTCCGTCACGGCCACAGGCGTAGACGATCGGGAACTCGATCTGCTCCTCGGTGGCGTCCAGGTCCAGGAAGAGGTCGTACGTGTCGTTGACGACCTCGTCGATCCGGGAGTCCGGACGGTCCGTCTTGTTGATGCAGAGGATGACCGGCATGTTCGCCTGCAGGGCCTTACGCAGGACGAAGCGGGTCTGGGGCAGGGGACCCTCGGAGGCGTCCACCAGCAGGACGACGGCGTCCACCATCGACAGACCGCGCTCGACCTCACCACCGAAGTCGGCGTGGCCGGGGGTGTCGATGATGTTGATCGTGATCGGGGCCGACCCGTCCTTCGGGTGGTACTTCACCGCCGTGTTCTTGGCGAGGATCGTGATGCCCTTCTCACGCTCCAGGTCGTTCGAGTCCATCATGCGGTCGTCGAGGTGCTGGTGGGCGGCGAAGGCACCGGCCTGCTTGAGCATGGCATCGACGATGGTCGTCTTGCCATGGTCGACGTGGGCGACGATGGCGACGTTACGGATGTCGTGGCGCGTGGGCACTTCGGCGCTTCTCCCGGGATCGTGGATGGCGACGCGTACGGTCCGGCACGCGAGCCTCGACCGGGCGGAAAACCTGCCACGGCCTTACCCCATCGTACGTCGGATGGCGGGAACCGCCTGCCGGGGGGTCTGTCAAGAGGCCGGACGACTGAGGAGGGCCGAGGTTCGGGTGGGGGGTCTCGGCCGTTGGTACTGCCTGAATACACGCGGGTCAACGGGTACCTACGACCTTGCCCGCCGGGATTCCGGCGGGCAAGGGACTTGAGTCACATCTGAGGTAGAAACCCGGAGCTCAACCTCGGATGCACCGGTTCGTCATCACTTCTTCTTCTCGTCCTTGGCCTTGTCCGTCGCCGCCTTCTTCCAG
Organism: Streptomyces sp. NPDC059443; assembly: GCF_042750105.1. Taxonomy (NCBI): domain Bacteria; kingdom Bacillati; phylum Actinomycetota; class Actinomycetes; order Kitasatosporales; family Streptomycetaceae; genus Streptomyces; species Streptomyces sp. NPDC059443. The sequence continues at coordinate 78,192 of NZ_JBHYVM010000006.1, forward strand.
CCGATGTCCTGGTAGCGGGGCGCCCCGAGGCCGAAGGCGCCCGCATTGACCAGATTCGGCTTGGCCGCCACCAGCTCGGGGCGCTGGTAGAGCGGGATGGAGCCGGCCGCGGCCCAGATCCGGGCGTCCGCCTTGCGCATCAGCTCCCGGGACTGCTCCTCGTCCAGCGTTCCGGCCGCCTGGTCGAACAGCTGGTCGATGTGGTCGGTGCCGACCCGCGTGTAGTTCTGTTCGACGACCAGCGAGCCGTCGGCCGCCGGCTCGGGCTTCGCGAAGATCGGCCGGGCGTCGGTGGCGGGGTAGGCGGTCGCGGGCCAGGAGTACAGGGCCAGGTCGTACTGGCCGGAGGCGATGTAGTCCTTGAAGAAGCTCTCGTCGGCCACCTTGGTCAGCTCCGTCTGCACGCCGACCTTGTGGAGCATCTGCGCGATCCGCTCGCCCACCGTGCGCAGCGCCTCCGAGCCGGGCCCGGACGGCAGGACGAAGCGGAGGGTGAGGGGCTTGCCGTCCTTGGCGAGCATGGCGCCCGAGTTGCGTACGGCCTGCTTGGCGGGGGCCGTCGGGGCGCCGCTCGCCTTGGCCGCGGCCTCGGCGGCCTCGGCGTCCAGGGCCGGGCTGCGCTTGCCGTCGTCCGCGGCTCCGGCCTGGGCGGCCTGCGCCGCCTGAGCGGCCTGCGCCGCCTGGGCCGCCTGGGTGCGCAGCATCTGCTCCTGCCGGGCCGCGAAGGGGGCCGGGGCCAGCACCGGGGAGGGCCGGACACCGGAGGCGAAGACGTCGGCGTCGACAATTTCTCCGTCGAACCCGTACGCACCTTCGGGCAGGCCCACGCCCGCCGGGTGCTCGGGGCCTTCGGGGCGGTGGCCGGGGTGGTCCGGGCGGCCGGCCCGCAGGGCGGCCCCGGCTCCGGCCGCGGGCTTGTCGTCCCCGCGGTGGCCACGGGCGCGGTGAGCGGCGGCGGAGTCGTGGTCGCCGTTGCGCTCGTCCTCCTGGCCGACGATGTACAGCCCGTCGTTGCCGGTGCCGGGGCCCGACGGGACCTTCGAGTCGTCGTGCTCCTTCGCGGCCTCCGCACCCGCCTTCGCCCCGTTCGGCTCGGTGAGCTTGCCACCCCGGCGCCAGCCGGCGTCCGCGAGCAGGGCCTGCGAGGCCGCGGTGTCCTGGCCGCCGAGGGCGTCGCTGTTGTCGGCGTACGCCTGCTGCCCGGCCAGCGCCAGGTGGCTGCCCACGGGCTTCGCGGGCAGGCCGAGCGGCTTGAGGACGATCTCGGTGAGCGCCTGGCGGTCCAGGGCGCGGGCCACGGCCCGGCGCACGCGCTCGTCGGTGAGCGGGCCGGAGGCCCCGTTGATGGCGAGCTGGGTGTAGGCGGGCTCCAGGGACTTGCGGACGGTGAAGGCGCGCAGGGCGCCCTGCTCCTCGGCGTACCGCTTCACCGCCTCGGCGTGCTTCTGCCGGCTCTCCTGCTCCGCCTTGGCCTTGGACTCGTCCGCACCGAAGGCCAGCGCCCACGACAGGGTGGCCTGCGCGGCCGTCACCGAGGCGGCGGGCCCGTGGGCCCCGTCGGCCTTGGCGGCCTCCCGCTGGGCCAGGGCGATCCGGTCGGCGCCCGTACGGTCGATCTCGGCCATGTCGAGCTTGCCCGCGGCGAGCGCCGCCGGACGCTCCGCCCGGGGCACGGCGGTGAGCACCAGGGAGTCGAGCTTGGCGGGGGCGCCCCACCAGCGCGGGTTGCGCGTCAGGGCGGCGGTGCCGGTCTTCTTGTCGATGGCGCCCAGCCCGAAGGGGCCGGCGGTGACCTTGAGGGCGCCGCGGGCGCCCTCGTTGAAGGCTTCCGGGGTGCCGGTGACCTGCTTGGGATAGAGCGGGGAGAAGAGGGAGCGCCAGTCCGCGTACGGCTTGACGAAGGTGACCTTGACCTCCAGGTCCGTCTTGCCGCGCTCGATCTTCTCGATCCGGTCGTAGCCCGCGTTGCGTGCGGTCCAGTACGCGGAGTCCTTGCCGTTCAGAGCCCGCCACTGGGCGACGAAGTCGGCGGCGCCGATCTCGCGGCCGTCGCTCCACACCGCCTTCTGGTTCAGCTTGTACAGGACGACCTGCTTGGGCTCCCGCTCGACGACCTCGGCCTTCTCCAGGTAATCGCGATTGGCCACCGGCCGTCCCTTGCCGTCCAGCACGAACAGCTGGGGCAGGACCGCCCCGGCGATCCGGCCGGTGGTGGCGTCCGCGTCGGCCTGGAAGGTGTTCAGGGTGCCGGGCAGGGCGTCCACGGCCCAGCGCAGCACCCCGCCGTCGGCCACCTTGTCGCGGGTCGTCGCCGCGATGTCCTGCCCGGCGGCGACCGGGCCGCCCTCTTCATCACCCGCGCCGCAGCCCGCGAGCAGCGGCAGTGCAAGAACTCCCGAGGTCAGGAGCGCCAAGGACCTGCGCCTTCTCTGGGACATGGGTGGTACCTCCGGGGCAGGGCGTGGGGGCTGGTCGTGAAAAGGAGGGGCCTTGATCACGTTCGGCGGTATATGGAGCTGATCACACTGGGTGCCGGAACCCACTGAAATCGACACCCCGCCGCACCCACCGCAGCGGACCCTCGCCACGCCGCGAACCCCACCCGTGCGGACCAATCCGGCTTGCGCCCCGGACGGGCGTTCCCCCGTAAGAGGGATGAAAATGGGGTGAGGGAGGGCGCACGGTTCGCGCCTGCGCGCCCGCAATCGCTGCACGTCCCTTCACAACCGGGGACGGGAGGCGCGACACTCGCAGGCGCACATGAGCGTTGCCACCGCACCACGCGGAAGTGAGGGCAAGTCATGTCCCTGCAAGACGATTTGACCACCGTACGGCGCAATCTGAACGAGCTGGTCCGCTCGGTGGAGCGGCTCGAACAGGATGTCGCGCGGCAGGCACCGGCCGCCCCCAAGCCTCCGGGCGCGGGCGGACGGGACCGCACGAGCGGCATGGTCGACGTACCGGACACCCCGTACGACAGTTCACTGTGGACGGATTCCGACGACGAGGGTCTCGGCGCCCGCGACCGCCGCGCCCCCTAGATCCGCCCTGCCCGCACGACCCACCAGACCCGGCCACCCTCAGTGACGGCGGCCGGGTCTCCTGGGCCACCCCTCATCACTCCACCCGGAGTCCCTCTTGGCCACAGGCACCCAACCTCCATCACAGCGGCCCGGCGGCGTCCACGACGCCTCGCGGGCCGCGATCGCAGCCCGGCACCTGCGGACCGACCGGTGGTGGCTCTCGCCCGCCGGCACCGCGGCCGGGCTGCTCGCCTTCATCGTCTACTCGACCTGGCGGGCCTTCGCCAACGCCGACTACTACGCGGCCCCGTACGTCTCCCCCTTCTACTCCCCCTGCCTGGCGGAGAACTGCAAGGAGATGCGCGGCGGCCCGAACCTGGACATCTTCGGCAGCTGGTGGGGCCTGTCCCCCGCCCTGCTGATCCTGGTCTTCCCGCTCGGCTTCCGGCTGACCTGCTACTACTACCGCAAGGCGTACTACCGGGGCTTCTGGGCCTCGCCGCCCGCCTGCGCCGTCGCCGAGCCGCACGCCTCGTACAGCGGTGAGACCCGTTTCCCGCTGATCTTCCAGAACATGCACCGGTACTTCTTCTACGCGGCGCTGCCGGTCGCGGGCATCCTCACCTACGACACCGTGCTGACCTTCCGCAACGACCGTTACGAATGGGGCCACATGGGCCTCGGGACGCTGCTGTTCGTGGTCAACATCGGGCTGATCTGGGCCTACACCCTGTCCTGCCACTCCTGCCGGCACATCATGGGCGGCCGCCTCAAGCACTTCTCCGAGCACCCGGTGCGCTACCGCCTGTGGGGCTGGGTCAGCCGCCTCAACTCCCGTCACATGCAGCTGGCGTGGGCCTCGCTGATCAGCGTGGCCGCATGCGACTTCTACGTGTACCTGGTGGCCAGCGGCGCCTTCACCGACCCGAGGATCTTCTGAGATGGCTCAAGTGGAACGGCAGCAGTGGGACGTGGTCGTGGTCGGCGCGGGCGGCGCCGGACTGCGGGCCGCGATCGAGGCCAGGGAGCGTGGCGCCCGGACGGCCGTGATCTGCAAGTCCCTGTTCGGCAAGGCCCACACGGTGATGGCGGAGGGCGGGATCGCCGCCTCCATGGGCAATGTCAACGAGGGCGACAACTGGCAGGTGCACTTCCGCGACACCATGCGCGGCGGCAAGTTCCTCAATCAGTGGCGGATGGCGGAGCTGCACGCGAAGGAGGCCCCCGACCGGGTCTGGGAGCTGGAGACCTGGGGCGCGCTCTTCGACCGCACCCCCGACGGGAAGATCTCGCAGCGCAACTTCGGCGGGCACGAGTACCCGCGCCTCGCGCACGTCGGCGACCGGACCGGCCTGGAGCTGATCCGCACCCTCCAGCAGAAGATCGTCCAGCTCCAGCAGGAGGACTTCAAGGAGTACGGGGACCACGAGGCCCGGCTCAAGGTCTTCCAGGAGTGCACCGTGACCAGGGTCCTCAAGGACGGGGAAAGGGTGTCCGGGACCTTCTGCTACGAGCGCGAGACCGGCCGCTTCTTCGTCCTGGAGGCCCCGGCGGTCGTCCTGTCCACGGGCGGCATCGGCAAGTCCTTCAAGACCACCTCGAACTCCTGGGAGTACACGGGCGACGGCCACGCGCTGGCCCTGCTCGCCGGGGCGCCGCTGCTGAACATGGAGTTCGTGCAGTTCCACCCGACCGGCATGGTCTGGCCCCCGTCGGTGAAGGGCATCCTCGTCACGGAGTCCGTCCGCGGCGACGGCGGGGTGCTGCGCAACAGCGAGGGCAAGCGGTTCATGTTCGACTACGTCCCGGACGTCTTCAAGGAGAAGTACGCGGAGTCCGAGGAGGAGGGCGACCGCTGGTACGAGGACCCGGACCACAACCGGCGTCCGCCCGAGCTGCTCCCCCGCGACGAGGTGGCCCGCGCCATCAACTCCGAGGTCAAGGCGGGGCGCGGCACCCCGCACGGCGGGGTGTTCCTGGACGTGTCCACCCGGATGCCCGCCGAGAAGATCAAGCGGCGGCTCCCGTCGATGTACCACCAGTTCAAGGAGCTGGCGGACGTGGACATCACCGCCGAGCCGATGGAGGTCGGCCCGACCTGCCACTACGTGATGGGCGGCATCGCGGTCGACTCCGACACCGCCGCCACGGTCGGCGTGCCCGGCCTCTTCGCGGCCGGCGAGGTCGCGGGCGGGATGCACGGCTCGAACCGGCTCGGCGGGAACTCCCTCTCCGACCTGCTGGTCTTCGGCCGCCGGGCCGGGCTGCACGCCGCCGAGTACGCGGCCGGGGCGGCGGACCGGCTCCCCGCCGTGGACCAGGCCAAGGTGGACGAGGCGGCCGCGGAGGCGCTGGCTCCGTTCCATGCCGCCGAGGGCGCGGAGAACCCGTACAGCCTCCACCAGGAGCTCCAGACCACCATGAACGACCTCGTCGGCATCATCCGCCGCGAGGGCGAGATGGCCGAGGCCCTGGAGAAGCTGGCGACCCTGCGGCTACGGGCCTCCCGGGCCGGGGTCGAGGGCCACCGGCAGTTCAACCCGGGCTGGCACCTGGCGCTGGACCTGCGCAACATGCTGCTCGTCAGCGAATGCGTGGCCCGCGCGGCCCTGGAGCGCACCGAGAGCCGGGGCGGGCACACCCGCGAGGACTGCCCGGCGATGGAGCGGGCCTGGCGTCCGGTGAACCTGCTGTGCCGGCCGGTCGACCCCGCCCCGTCCGATCCGGCGGCGGACCGGATCGAGCTGACCCGGGTGCGCACCGACCCCATCCGACCCGACCTGCTCGCGCTCTTCGAGAAGGAAGAGCTGGTCAAGTACCTCGCCGAAGAGGAGCTCTACAAGTGACCACCTACGATGCCGCGTTCCGGATCTGGCGGGGTGACGCGGAGGGCGGCGAGCTGCGCGACTTCACCGTGGAGGTGCACGACGGGGAGGTGGTGCTGGACATCGTCCACCGGCTCCAGGCCACCCAGGCCTCTGACCTCGCGGTGCGCTGGAACTGCAAGGCGGGCAAGTGCGGTTCGTGCAGTGCGGAGATCAACGGGCGGCCGCGGCTGCTGTGCATGACGCGCATGTCGACCTTCTCCCGCGAGGAGACGGTCACCGTGACCCCGCTGCGGGCCTTCCCCGTGGTCCGCGACCTGGTGACGGACGTGTCCTTCAACTACCAGAAGGCGCGCGAGATCCCCGCCTTCGTGCCCCCGGCCGGGGTCGCGCCGGGCGAGTACCGGATGCAGCAGATCGACGTGGAGCGCTCGCAGGAGTTCCGCAAGTGCATCGAGTGCTTCCTGTGCCAGGACACCTGCCACGTGGTGCGTGACCACGAGGAGAACAAGACGGCCTTCGCCGGCCCCCGATTCCTGATGCGGGTGGCGGAGCTGGACATGCACCCCCTGGACGCGGCGGCCGAGTCGGGCCTGGACCGCAAGCGCACCGCCCAGGAGGAGCACGGGCTCGGCTACTGCAACATCACCAAGTGCTGCACGGAGGTCTGCCCCGAGGGAATCAAGATCACCGACAACGCCCTGATCCCGCTGAAGGAGCGGGCCGTGGACCGCAAGTACGACCCGCTGGTGTGGCTGGGGAGCAAGATCGGACGCCGTTCCGGCCGATAGCGACCCCCAGCTGTTCACTTCGCGGTACACAATGCCCCCTGTATCAACGTCGTTGACGTGATGTCAGGGGGCTTTCGCGGTGCGGGTGGGGGATCAACTGGCGGACCGGTACCGCCTCGACCAGCGGCTCGGCCAGGGCGGCATGGGCGAGGTGTGGCGGGCGCACGACACGGCGCTCGACCGCGCGGTGGCGGTGAAGGTGCTGCTGGAGGCGGCCACGAACGAGGAGCTGGTCGCCCGCTTCCGGCGCGAGGCCACCATCGGGGCGCGGCTCCAGCACCCGGGCATCACCGTCGTGCATGACGTGGGCCAGGAGGAGGGGCGGCTCTTCATCGTGATGGAGCTGCTCGCGGGCGAGGACCTGCGGGCCGCGCTGGCCCGGGAGCCGGGCGGGTTCGCGGTGGAGGTCGCGCTGGAGCTGGCCGCGCAGACCGCGGAGGCGCTGGCCGCCGCCCATGAACGCTCCGTGATCCACCGGGACTTGAAGCCCGCCAACCTCTTCCTGCTGCCGGGGGGCCGGCTGAAGATCTGCGACTTCGGCATCGCGCACTCCTCGGACGCCACCGCGGGCTGGACGGTGACCGGCCGGATCTTCGGCAGCCCGCCGTACATGGCCCCCGAGCAGTGGCGGGGCGAGCGGGTGGACGCGCGGTGCGATCTGTACGCGCTGGGGTGCGTGCTGTACGCCCTGCTGAGCGGGGAGCCGCCGTTCGGCGAGACCGCCGACGGGCCCTACGTGCTCATGCGCCGGCACATCGAGGACCCGCCGCTGCCGCTGCGCGAGGCCGGCACGCCGGTGGCCCCGGAGGTGGACCGGCTGGTGCTGCACCTGCTGGCGAAGAACGCGGCGGACCGGCCGGAGTCGGCGGCGGCGGTGGCCAAGTCGCTGCGCGAGCTGCTGAGCGGCTCCGCGGAGCTGGGGCGGACCGACGGGACCGGGGCCGGGGCCGTCGGGCAGGACGGCGGCGGGAGTCGGACCGGGATCGGTGGTGGCGGCGGCGACCAGACCGGCGTTCCGTGCGAGCCCGGGAGCGGGGCCGGGCCCGGTGACGGAACCGGGTCCGGGGGCGTGCCCGCCGGTGTGCGGGAGCTCGTACGGGGGCTGCTGCTGGAGGCCGAGGAGGCCATGCGCGCGCTGCCGACGGGCGACGAGGCCCGGATCGAGGTGCTGGCCCTCGCCGCCGACGCCGCCGCCCGCTTCGACGCGGAGCTCGCGCGCCGCCTGCTGGCCGACGCCGAGACCGCGGCGTGGACCGGCGGCCGGGGCGACGGGGCCCAGGTGGCCCGGATGCTGACCGGCCTGGCCAAGGACACCTCCGCGCGGGCACCGGCGCGGGCGCGGCGGCTGCTGACCGACGCGCAGCAGGCGCTGTTCACCGTGTTCGGCCCGGACCGCCGGGGCCCGCTGCGCGCCGTGGCGGAGGAGCTGGCCGGGGTCGCGCCCGAGCAGGCCCTGCGGATCGCCGACTACCACTTCGGGGACAGCCCGGCCGAGAACCGGCTCCGCGCCCGCATCGACACGGCCGTCGCGGCGGCCGATCCCACCGAGGCCGAGCTCCAGTTGGCGCTGATCCCGGACGCCGGGCTGCGCGGGGCCGCCACGTACGACATGGTGCTGGCCGTCGCCCGGCACGACCTGGCGGCGGCCCTGCGGATCGGCGAGCGGATCGGCTCCGCCGGGGGCCGGCTGCTGGCGCTGTGCCAGGTGGCGCGAGACCGCGCCGGGGCCGGGGACGCGGCGGGCGGGGCCCGGGCGCTGGAGCAGGCCGAGGAGGAGCTGCCCCGGTTCCTGGAGGAGCGGGCGGCCTGGCTGCGCGAGGAGTCCGCGCACCACGCCGAGCGGGGAGAGCTCGTACAGGCGGAGCGGCTGCGCAACCAGGCCGCCGGCCTGCTGCGCGGCCGGCCGGAGGCCTCCGAGGACGAGAAGACCCGCCACGCCCTGGCCTCGCTGGCCCGGGCCCGGGCCGCCGTTGCGCAGGAGGCCCGGCCGCCGCTGGACCCCGAGGCGGCGCGGGAGCGCGCGGGCCGCGCCCGGAACCTGCCGGACCCGGCGGAGCGGGCCCGCGCGCTGGTCCGTATCGCACGGGACTGCGTGGCGACGGGCCGGGCAGGGTGGGCCGCGGAGGCCGCCGCCGACGCCGGGACCCCGCCGCCGTCCGGGATCACCGCTCTGGGCGGCCCTGCCGCGGGATCCGCGGCGGCCCCCGGGTCGCACGAAGGCCCCGGCCCCGGCCCGAAGCGGCACCCGCGCCCCGCTGCCGCGGCCCCCGGAGCGCGCGCCTGGCACACGGATGCCCGGCCGGACGCCGTGTGCGCGGCGGGCGCGTACGTGGTGTGGCAGTCGGGGACCGAGGTGGGCTGCGTAAGGGCCGACGAGGGCACCACGCTCTGGACGGCGTACTCCGACGAGGGCGCCGCCGCGTCGGAGCTGCCGGGGGTCGGTCAGCTCATGGTGTCCTGCACGGCGGACGCCGCCACGGTCTACGTCGAGGTGCGGCGCGACGGTACGCCCGGAGCACGGCTGCTGGCGCGGGAACCGCGGGACGGGCGCGTGCGGTGGTGGCGGGACCTGCCCGTGGCGGGGCCACTGCGCAGCGCCGGGCCGGTGCTGGTGCAAGGGGCACCGGGCGACCTGACCGCGCTGCGGGCCTCGACGGGCGAGATCCTGTGGCAGCGGGCCCTTCCCTCCCCCGCCACCCGGTCCCCCGCCGCGGTGGGCGACTGCCTGATCCTCGCTGACGACCGGCTGGTCCAGGCTCTGCACCTGCCGACCGGCCGCCCTGCGTGGTCCTTCCCCCGGAGCCGCCCCACGGAACGCACGATGCACGGTCAGCAGCTGTCCGGCAGCGGCGTCCCGGTCCACGTCCTCCTGGACGAGTACGCGCTGACGGCCCTGGACCGGGCCAGCGGCCGGGAGCTGTGGCGGTCGGTGCTGGGCACCCCGGCGGAGCGGCTGCTGGTCGAACGGGGCACGGTGTACGCGGCGGCGAGCCGCCCGGAGCAGGGCACGGACCTGGTCTTCGCTTTCGACGCGGAGACGGGCGCCCTGCGCTGGCAGCGGGCGATGACCCGGCGCGAGGGGTCGAGGTGCGCGCTCGAACTGCTCGGCCTGCGCGCGGGCGGACTGTACGTCAAGGTCTCCCACGGCGGCCGACGCAGCCTCCTGAACCGGTCGACCGGCCCCTTCGTGGCCGTCCTGGATCCGGCGACGGGAAGGCTGCGCCGCCAGTGGGAACAGCCGGGGCTCGCCCAGGGGGACGCCCTGCTGATCGGTGACCACCTCGTCCTCTCCCGTCCGGAACTGTCGGCGTACGCCCTCCCCTGACCGCGCCGATCTCCGGGTGCGAGGGCACGTAACGGCCCATACCCTCCCAAATGTGACTCCGCCGAGAAGCAGGACGAAGAGACGCACCACCGCCGGGATACCCGTCCGGGCCGGCCTCGCCCTCGCCGCGGCGCTGTTCGCGCTCACCGGCTGGGCGACGGCCGCCGCCCCCGCCGCCCGGGCCGACGACCCGGTCACCCTGTCGCAGCAGGGGCAGATCACCGACCGGGTGGGCGCCCTGGGCGACCGCGAGCCCGCCGTCGCCGCCGCGCTGGACAAGCTGTACGCCGACCGGAAGATCCAGCTGTTCGTCACGTACGTGCGCGACTTCTCCGGCCGCTCCGCGCAGAGCTGGGCCGATGCCACCGCCCAGAAGAACGGCCTCGGCCAGAGCGACGTCCTGCTCGCCATCGGCACCGGCGCCCGGCAGTACGCCTATTCGGCCGATGTCGACTCCGGTTTCACCAAGGAGCAGCTCGCGGCCGTCGCGCAGACCGCGATCGAACCGGCCCTGCGGCAGAACGACTGGGCGGGCGCCGCGATCGGCGCCGCGAACGGATACGACGCCGTCCTGGCGGGGAAGCCCGTACCCGTGCCCGCCATCACCCCCGGCGAGGCGGACCCGGGCGGATCCGCGGCGAGCGGCGTGAGCGGCGCCGGGGACTTCGTCCTCCCGGTGGTCGTGGTCGGCGCGGCGGGCGCCCTCGGCGCGTACGCGTACACCCGCCGCAAGCGCAGGAGCGCGAGCGGCGGCGGCGGATCGAAGACCACCGGCTGGTCCGGCCAGGACACCTCGCCCGCCCAGCTCCCCCTCCCCGAACTGGACTCCAGGGCCAAGGCCCTGCTGGTGGAGACCGACGACGCGATCCGCACCAGCACCGAGGAGCTCGGCTTCGCCACGGCCCAGTTCGGCGAGGAGGCGGTCTCCGCCTTCACGGAGGCCGTGGAGTACGGCAAGGGCGAGCTGACGGCCGCCTTCCGGCTGCGCCAGCAGCTCGACGACGCCTACCCGGAGGACGACGCCACCCGGCGCCGGATGCTGGACGAGATCGTGGCCCGCTGTACGGAGGCCAGCCGGCGCCTCGACGCCCAGTCGGCGGACTTCGACCGGCTGCGGGACCTGGAGAAGAACGCCCCCCAGGCGCTCGCCACGGTGGAGGGCCACTTCCGGGCTCTGACGGGCCGTACGACGACGGCGGAGGCCACCCTGACGGCGCTGGGCCGCCAGTACGCGGACTCGGCGGCCGCGCCCGTGGCCTCCAACCCCGAACAGGCCAAGGACCGGCTGCTGTTCGCGACGACCAGCCTCGGCGAGGCCCGCTCCGCGATCGACTCCGGCGACAACGGCAAGGCCGCCGTGCACGTCCGGGCGGCCGAGGGCGCGGTCGACCAGGCGGCGACCCTGGTCGACGCGGTGGAGCGGCGCGCGCAGGAGCTCGCGGAGGCCGCCGGGAAGCTGCCGGGCGCCCTGAACGAGACGGACACGGACCTCGCCGACGCGCGCGGGCTGCTGACCGGCACCACCGAGGGCACCTCGACCGCCGATCTGCGCGGCCGGATCAGCCGGGCGGAGGCCGTACTGGCCGACGTACGGCAGGAGCAGAGCGCCGGCCGGTACGACCCGATCGACGCCCTGCGCCGGGTGGAGGAGGCCGACGCGGCCCTCGACGAGGCGCTGGCCGGGGCCCGCGAGCGCGAGTCGGGCCGGCAGCGCGCGGCGGCCCTGCTCGACCAGGCCCTGCTCACGGCCCGCAGCGCGATCGGCGCGGCGGCGGACTACATCACCACCAGCCGGGGCGCGGTCGGCAGCCAGGCCCGGACCCGGCTGGCGGAGGCACAGCGCCACCTGGAGCGCTCGGCCTCCCTGGCGGCGACGGATCCGGCGGGCGCGCTGGCGGAGGCGCAGCAGGCGGACTCGCTCGCGCGGCAGGCGCAGCAGCTGGCCGAGCAGGACGTGGGCGCGTACCAGAACCCGTACGGCGGCGCGGGCGGCCGGCGGCAGGGCGGCGGCATGAGCGGCGCGGTGCTCGGCGGGATCATCCTCGGCGAGCTCCTGAACGGCGGCCGCGGCGGGGGTGGAGGCGGCGGCTTCGGAGGCGGAGGCGGCTTCGGCGGGGGCGGCGGCGGGCAGGGCCCCGGCTCCTTCGGCGGCGGCGGAACCCGCGGCCGCATGGGCGGCGGCGGCCGCTTCTAGCTCACCTCCCCCAGTCTCTCCCCCCTCCCCCTGCTCCCCTGCTCCCCTCCTCCCTCCTCTTCATTTCCCCCAAGGAGACAGCGCACATGAGCAAGCAGACCATCCTCGGCCGCGTCACCCAGCTCGCCAAGGCCAACATCAACTCCCTGCTGGACCAGGCCGAGGACCCGCAGAAGATGCTGGACCAGCTGATCCGGGACTACACGAACAACATCTCGGAGGCGGAGCAGGCCGTGGCCACCACCATCGGCAATCTGCGGATGCTGGAGGCGGACCACAAGGAGGACGTGGAGGCGGCCTCGGAATGGGGCGGCAAGGCCCTGGCCGCGAGCAAGAAGGCCGACGAACTGCGGGCGTCGGGATCCGCCGCGGACGCCGACAAGTTCGACAACCTCGCCAAGGTCGCCCTCGGCCGCCAGATGCAGTCGGAGAAGGAGGCGAAGACGGCCGAGCCGACGATCGCCGCCCAGACCGACGTGGTCGACAAGCTCAAGGCCGGGCTGGACTCGATGAAGAACAAGCTGACCGAGCTGACGGCCAAGCGCGACGAACTGGTGGCCCGCGCCAAGACCGCCCAGGCGCAGAACACGATGATGGACGCGGTGAAGAACATCGACGTCATGGACCCCACCAGCGACCTGACCCGCTTCGAGGACAAGGTCCGCCGCGAGGAGGCCATGGCGCTGGGCAAGCAGGAGCTGGCCGCGTCCTCCCTGGACGCCCAGTTCGAGTCCCTGGACGACCTGGGCAAGACCTCGGAGATCGAGGCCCGCCTGGCCGCCCTGAAGGCCGGCCGCGCGGCCTGATACCCAGCCGGCCGGCACACACGCCGAAGGGCTCCACGGCCATTGCCGTGGAGCCCTTCACCCGCTTCTCAGCGGCGCTTCGCCGGGCCGGGAAGCCGCCGTGGCGGCAGAGCCGGCGCGGCCTGCGCGGCCGGGAAGGTCACCGCCGTTCGAAGGGCGAGGGGACCGGGAAGTACGCGTTGAGGAACGCGCTCAGCACGCGGTCCTGCTCGCCCGTGGGCACCTCCGCGTCCGCCGACTCGCCGATGCAGAACACGCTGTGGCTCCGCGTGGCCAGCAGGCGGGTGAGGCTCGTGTGGTGGTCGTACCTGCCCGCGTTGATGAACGAGTTGGAGATCCTCGACGGCCTCGAACGCCCGGTCATGTAGCCGTAGTGGTGGTGCAGCGAGGAAGTGACGGACAGGTCCGTCGTCGCACGGAAGCGGCTCTTCGCCGTGGCTTCGATCTCCTCGGAGCATTCCTCGGCGATCTCCGCGAGGACACTGCGCCGCAGGGGGTGCGGAGTGTGCAGGAAGCCGTGGGTGGCGACGCGGCCGAACTTCTTCTTCAGCAGGGTCCGGTTGTTCTTCGCCGCGGCGAAGTACCCCTCGTCGCCCTCCTCCAGTTCGACGGGCGGTATGGCGGTGGGCGAACGGAAGAAGTGCGCCGTGCCGTTGCTGTCGAAGAACGCCGTCGGACTGACCGGGGCGCCCAGGAACACGTCGTCGTTGAAGTAGAGGAAGTGCTCCGAGAGGCCCTCGATACGGTGCAGCTGGCTCTCGATGGCGTGCGAGTTGAAGGTCGGGAGCCAACTCGGGTCGGTGAAGATCTCGCGGTGGCTGACCACCTTGATGCCGGGCTGGGTGGTGTCCAGCCAGTCGGGCGTCTGATCGTCCGTGACCAGGTAGATGTTGCGCACCCAGGGGGCGTACATCGCCAGCGACCGCAGGGAGTACCGCAGTTCGTCGCGGTTGCGGAAGCGGACGTCCCCGCTGTCCGCGCCGCCGTCGGTGGCTATGCCCGCATCACGCTTGGCGGTGTCGCGGCGCTCGCGCCACGCGAGGTCGGTGTCGTCCACCCAGGTGTAGACGACGTCGACGGGGAAGCCGACGTCCCACATGAGGTCGTCGGTGAAGGCGGCCGCCGTCGGGTACTCGCGCTCGCCGACCTGGAGGGTGGCGGTCGGCTCCAGAGAGGGCAGCCGCGGCCCGACGAGCGTGGACCCCCGGGGGGCGGTGCGCCACCCGGGCAGCTCCGTGCCCTCGGGGTTCTCGGTCCAGAACTCCACCATGCAGCCGAACGCCGGGCCGTAGCGCAGGGTCCGGCTCTCGGTGACCAGCGGCTTGAAGACGCGCAGGCCCGCGACGTCGCCGGCCTCGCGGAGCCGCTCGGCGAGCACGGCACCGGGTGCGGCGCCGCGCGGCGTGATCAGTTCCGCGTAGATGGGCTTGGCGTGTAGCTCGGTGGCGAGCGCGGCGAGAACGTCCTTGCGGCGCTCGACCTCCACCGCGATGCGGAAGGAGGTGCCGCCGTCGGCCAGGAGGACGTACGGGATTCCGTGGGCCTGCAGCGCGGAGGTGGTGATCTCCAGGTTCCACTCGGCCATCCGCGGCGCGAGGACGTCGTTGCGCACCTCGGCCAGCCGGCCGGCGGAGCGCACCAGGGCGCCGGTGCGGTCCTGGGCCTGGAGCATGACCTCGCGGGCCTTCTGCTCATCGGCCGAGCCGGCCAGCACGCTGATGGGCGCGGCCACGTTGAAGCTGCGGGTGCCCCCGCCGGCGATGCGGAGCGCGGTGCGGTCGGCGCGCTCGGCCAGCCGCGCCGGCGAGTCCCGCCGGGCGACCAGGCGCTCGAACAGGGCCTCCCACTGCGCGGTGATCTTTTCGGCGCTGAACCGTTCGTGGACACCCTGGCGGGCGGCCTTTCCGTACGCGCGCCGGGTCGAGTCGTCGTCCATGAGCTTTGCCATGGCGACCGCGAGGGAGTCCTTGTCGCCCGCGGGGACGAGCAGACCGTCCACACCGTGCCGGATGATCTCGGCCGGCCCGGTGACTATGTCGTAGGCGATGACGGGGACCCCGGCGGCGAACACCTCCAGGAGCACGAGGGGGAACGCTTCGTTGCGGGACGGCAGCACGGCCAGGCCGGCCTTGGCCCATTCCTGCTCCATGTCGGCGGAGCGGCCCATGAGCATGACGCGGTCGTGCAGGGCCAGGCCGTCGATGAGCTGCCGCAGGCGGACCTCCTGGGGCCCGTCGCCGAAGATGCGCATCGTCCACTCGGGGTGCTCGTCGGCGACGGCCGCGAACGCCTCGATGGCGTGGTCGAGCTGCTTCTCCGGGGTCATCCGCGCGGCCAGGACGATGGTCTTGCCGTCCAGGTCGGAGCGGGGCCGGAAGCTGCCCGGGACGGCGTTGGGAATGGCCACGAGCTCGGGAGCGGTGGCGCCGAGCGAGTCGGCGAACCAGTCGTTGGTGCGCTCGGTGAGCGAGGCCAGCGCGTCGATCCGGGGCGCGTACACCAGCAGGGGCTCACCGCTGACGCCCCGGAGCTGGGAGGCACGGTGCTCCTGGTGCACGGTGATGACGCGGGCGGGCACGAGTTCGGCCGCCGCGGCCATGAGCGCGGGCGTGGTGGTGATCAGCACATCGGTGTCGAGCGCGCCGAGGGCGCTCGTCATCTCGATGTCGGAAAGCCGGTCGAAGGTGGATTCCCAGGCGGGCCGGATGATCTCGCTCGGGAGCGAGGTCAGCGTGCGGCAGTCCCGCTCGCCGAGGCCGCTCTCCCGCACGGGGCGCCCGTACGGGCCGGTGCGGTCGACCAGGTACCGGCGCGGGATGGCGTGGCCGGCCGAGAAGAAGGGCTCGGGCCTGGTCTTGAAGACACTGATGACCTCGACCTCGTGGCGTGGGGCCAGGTGCGCTGCCTGGGTGTAGGTGGCCATTTCGGTGCCACCCATCTCGTCGCCCCAGGTGAGCAGAAAGGTGATCTTCATCAGGCGGTTTCCTCGGTGGCGATGACGGTACAGCTGACGGCGAGATTCCCCGCCGGCGAAAGATGTGCGTGCACGCGCAGCAGCGCGCCGCCTTCCGTGGCAATGGTCCGGAAAGGAGTACGGAAGACCTTCTTGGGGTGGCGTACGTCGGTCAGCTTGCGGCTGACCTTGATCCGGTCTCGGCCGGACCGCAGTGACACGTCCCACATGCCGCGGCCCCGACCCCGGGCCGCCATCGCGTCGAGCGGTATGTCGAAGCCGAACCGGTCACCGTCCCACTGCGGGCGTACCGCCACCGTCGCGCCTCCGCCGCGGCGCACGGCCTCGGCCCGGAACCCGGCCGGCGGAGAGCCGGCGGCTATCAGGCGGCCGCGCACCGAGACCCGGTCCCAGCGCAGATCGAAGCCGATCAGTTCGGCGTGCGTCCGGGGACCCACTACCTTGATCATCGACTGGCCGTCGACGGACCGCATGGGCCGGAACGTGGCGCCGGCGGTTTCGCTGGGCTGCGAGGAGAGCGTGGGGCCGTCCACCACGTGGGCGGGCGTGGCCGCGAGGCCGAACCGGCTCCGGCGGCCACGGAGGTCGGTCGTCTCGACCCTGAGCCGCCACACGCCGTCCGTCAGCCGGGGACCGGAGGCCTCAGGGGCGTCGTACCGGGCGTGGCGCAGCGACGCGGTCGCGGTGAGCAGCACCGTGCCGTCCGGCTGCGGTTCCACTTCCATGGGCACGGCGCGCTGCTGGTCGCCGCGCTCCAGCACGAGGACGGCTTCGCCGAGGTCGCCCCGCCCCCGGGGGGCGGGCACCGCCAGGTTCAGGGTGCGGCCGCTGAGCACGGACAGGTGGACGGGCCGCAGGGCGGGCAGGGGTCGCCCCCGGCTGCCGAGCGCCGGGACCGTATTGATCCGCTCCACACGGCGGCGGATGCGGCCAGCCGTACGCCGAAGACGCCCGACCGCCCCCACCGCATGGGACAGCAAGGTTTCATTCATAACGTTTCGACATCTCTTCTCCGGCCGCGGTCCCGTACATCTCACTCATGATGCCTGATACGCCAGGCCGCCCAACTATCCCTCAACCGGCCCGATTAGTCCGGACTCGTACCGGAAGGGGAACGCGTGTGGACCCGTGCATCCCCATCCGGGCGCCCCGGCCATCCCCCGGCCTTGCCCCCGGCGGTCCTTTGCGTTTCGCTAAAGTTTACTTGACTCTTGGTGTATTCAGGCGGGTCCCTTTTGCTTCACATACTGGGTGGCGGGGGTCGCCCCCCTCCTCTTCAGCCAAGAGGCCGGGGCTGGTTGGTGGTGGCTGGTCAGGACTTGGAGGACGGGTGGGCTTCGAAGAACGTGCTGTCGCGGAGCGTCGCGAAGAGCACGTCGACGCGGTGGTGGGCAAGACGCATCAGGGCGCTCCTGCCCTTTTGAGCGATCCACCGGCGCCTCCCGGCCCGGTGACGCCACCGGCCCGGCAGGAGACGGCCAAGCAGCCCGGCAACGGCGGCAGGACCGGCGCGGAGGGGTCCGCTCTGGTCGGCGGGGTCTACCGCAAGGTGATGCCCGCCCGGCTGCGCCGCGTGGTCGCCGCCCGCTACTCGCCCGAGACGCGACACCGAATAAAGCAGTCCATCAGCGCGGCCCCCTTCAGCCGCCTGCCCAGCCAGATACGCGGCGCGAGCATGGCCGCCCTCCACCGCTCCCTCGTCTCCGAGTCGGGCGCCGTCGTGATATCCGTCGGCGGACGTCCCCGGATCGCCTTCGTGGACGACCGGCTCTCCCCGGAGTCCGCCCGGCGCGCCGACCTCGGCGCGGTCACCGCGGCCCTGGAGGCGGCGGGCATCGACTACTTCTGCGTACGCAACCAGGAGCGGGGGGGCACGACCGTAGCCGTCCGTGCCGACGACCGTTCCCGCACCACCGCCGCCCTGCAGGAGCTGTGCCAGGCGCTGCCCGCCTACTTCGGCCCCCGCGACGAGGAGAACAAGCACATCGCCCCCGCCTACCGGCCCGCCAACTGGCGACGGTACGCGCGAGCCCGTTCCCTGCGCCTGTTCTGGTACCGGACCGAGCGGGGCCAGAACCTGGTCCTGGGGCCCGAGCACGGCTGCGACATCGAGTTCTGGGCCCACGAGGGCGACCGGCTGACCGCCCCGCGGCGCAACTCCATCACCGAGTCCGTATCGGCCGACGAGCCTTCCGTGCAGGTCCCGGCCACCACCTTCACCGCGCGTTACGGCACCCGCGAGGCGGTGTCCATGACGGTGCGCACCCGCCCGGAATTCACCACGACGCTCCCGAGGGACATAACCTTCCCGGTCGATGTCGTCTACACCTGGGTGGACGGCTCCGACCCGCAGTGGCTGCGCCGCCGGTCCCAGTTCACGGGCGTCGCCTACCACCCCGACGCCGCGAACGCGGCGCGCTACGCCGACCACGAGGAGCTGCGGTACTCCTTGCGGTCGCTGGCGATGTACGCCCCCTGGGTGCGCAACATCTACCTGGTCACGGACGATCAGACGCCCGACTGGCTGGACACCACCCAGCCCGGCATCAAGGTGGTCAGCCACCGCGAGATCTTCACCGACCAGAACTCGCTCCCGACCTTCAACTCGCACGCCATCGAGAGCCAGCTGCACCACATCGAGGGCCTCTCGGAGCACTTCCTCTACTTCAACGACGACGTGTTCCTGGGCCGCGAGATGTCCCCGGGGGACTTCTTCCTCTCCAACGGGCTGACGCGGTTCTTCCCCTCCCCCGCCCTGGTGCCGCTCGGCCCGCCGACGGCGGACGACGTGCCGGTCTCCATCGCGGGCAAGAACAACCGAGCACTCATAGAGGAGCGCTTCGGCACCACGCTGGTGCAGAAGATGCGGCACGTCCCGCACGCCTTGAGCCGCGACGTCCTGAACGAAATCGAGGACGAGTTCGCCGAGCAGCACCGGACGACGGCCGGGCAGCGCTTCCGCAGCGCGGAAGACATAGCCATCCCCTCCTCGCTGTACCCCTACTACGCCTTCCACACCGGGCGCGCGTTGGCCGGCGACCTTGAGTACACGTACATCGACATCTCCCTCCCCCACGCCGCCAACCGGCTCGACCGCCTGCTCGTCGCCCGCGACAAGGACGTGTTCTGCCTCAACGACACGCTGTCCACGGAAGCGGACTTCGGTCGCAGCACCCAGCTGCTGCGACCCTTCCTGAAGTCGTACTTCCCGGTGCCCAGCCGATACGAGCACCCCGCGTAACCGATGAGAGAGTTTCCGTGACGCCACCGAGCCCCACCCGACGCACCGTCATCGCCGGTCTCATCGCTCTCACCGCGGCGGGATGCACAACGGACTCCGGGACCCGCAAGCCCGCCCCCAAGGAGCCGGGGCGCGCGGCCGTACCCGAGGCGAAGGACGGTACGAGCGGCGCCAGTGTCGTGCACATCGTCGCCCACCCCGACGACGACCTGTACTTCATGAACCCGGAGCTCCAGCAGTCGATCAACGACAACGACCGGCTCGTCAGCATCTTCATCAACTGCGGTGAGAGCGGCGGCGTCAACAAGGTCCCCGGCGCGAAGGTGCCCCCCAAGCCCGATGTCGCGGGCTACGCGGGCGCCCGACGGCAGGGGCTGCGGCAGGCCTACGCGCTGATGGCGACCGGCAAGGAGCACGCGCCCTGGGACGTGCGGGTCGACACCCTCCCCGACGGCACGCCCATCGAAGTCGACAGCCTGCGGGGCCACCCCGGCCTCCAGGTGGTCTTCCTCGGCGTCCGACAGCACGCTCCCGGGGCGGACTCCACCAACACCCTTCCGCGGATGTGGGAGGACCCGGGCCTGGCGACCAGCACCCTGATGAGCACCGGCTCCCCCGTGACCACCACGCACGAGGTGACCCGTGAGAGCCTGATCGGCGCCCTGGCCCACCTGCTGAACGAGCACAAGCCCACGCTCGTACGGACCCTGGATCCCGACCCCGACATGCAGGTCCACGACGCGGAGAACCGGTCGCACCACGACCAGCCCGGCTACTCCGACCACCCCGACCACACGGCCGCCGCTCTGTTCGCCTACGCCGCCCTGGAGCGCTACCAGGGGCCCGGCGGCGGTCGTTCGTACACCGTCATGAGCTACCGCGGCTACTACAACGAGCGCTGGCCGCAGAATCTGCCGCCCCAGCTCGTCCGCGCCAAGGCCGACGTCCTCAACGCCTACGGCGGCGCCCCCGACAGCTGCGACTTTTCCGCCGGCTGCGGCGACTACGACGTCGGCCAGGACCGGTCCTACGGTCCCGGCTGGCTGCAGCGCACCTCCCAGCGCCAGCCCACCGCCGCGCCCCGGATCCAGCAGGCGCCGGACGGACGGCTCACCGCGTTCGGCGTACTGGGCGGGCAGGCGGCCATGTGGCAGGAGTCCGCGCCCGGCAGCGGCAACTGGTCGTCCGCCAAGCTGCTGGGCGGGGAAGGGCTGCTGCCCGGTCTGGCCGCATTGCTCACCAAGGACGGCCGCTGGCAGCTGTTCGCCCAGCGCATCGCCGGTCTCGGCCCCAAGCCGGACGAGAACCTCCGCGAGATCGTCATGACCGAACAGCAACGCCCGGGCTCCGATTTCCGTGCCTGGACCTCGCTCGGCAATCCTGAGTCCGACCCGGACCACGGCCGCCGCGTGGGCGCTCCCGTCGCGACCCAGGCCGGCGACGGCACCGTGCACCTCTTCGTCCGCAACTGGGCCAAGGGCGTCTCCACCCGCCTGCGCGGCAGCGACGGCGAATGGAGCTCCTGGACCGACCTCGGCGGCGCGGAGGTGCAGGAGGGCCTGACGGTCGCCACCGACACCAAGGGCCGGGTCCACGTCCTGGCCTCCGGACACGACACCATCCATCACTGGACCCACGACCAGCCCGGCCAGAAGCTCGCCCCGGTGCGAACGGACCTGCCCGTCTCCGCGGACCCCCCGACCGTGCTGGCCCGCCCCGACGGCTCGCTGCTCCTGGTCTTCCGCGAGGTGAAGACCGCCCGCCCGCAGGCCTACCACCGCCCGGACGGCGGCGACTGGACCAACGACCGCCTCGACCTCGCGGGCCGCGGCTACGGCCCGCTCACCCTCCACCCGCTGCGTGACGGCGTCCTCCTCGCCGCCCGCAACAACGACGGCGGAACCAGCCTGGCCACCCTCGGCACCCGCCTCGCCCCCCGCTGGACCAGCATCAAGGGCTCCGTCGTCGGTCAGGCCTCCCTGGCCACCGACTCCGCCGACCGCACCTTCCTCACCCGCCTGGCTCCCGACGCGACCCTCGCGACAAGCGCCATCCCACAGAACAGCAGCTCATGACCACATCAGCCGTCCACGGCACCGTGCCTGCCCCCGCCGCGGCCCCCCGCTCAGCCGCCCGCCCCGGCACCGCCCGGGCCGGACGGCTGTACACGCTCGACGGCCTGCGCCTAGTCGCCGCGCTCATGGTCGTCGCCTTCCACTTCATAGCCTTCGACGACTGGGCCAAGCCGATCTGGGACAAGTCCACCTCCGTGGTCTTCCCCACCGCGCAGCCGATCGCCTCCTACGGCTGGCTCGGCGTCCAGCTGTTCTTCCTCATCAGCGGATTCGTCATCTGCATGTCCTGCTGGGGACGGACGATCCGGCAGTTCGCGGTCTCCCGGGTGATCCGGCTCTACCCCGCGTACTGGTTCGCCGTCCTGCTCACCGCCGCCGTGATGCTCATGTCCCACGGTTCTGCGCAGACCGGGATCACGCCCTCCAAGATCCTGGCGAACCTGACGATGCTCCAGGAGCCGATGGGCGCGGGCGACATCGACCCCGTCTACTGGACGCTCTGGACGGAACTGCGCTTCTACCTGCTCTTCGGCATCGTCGCCGCCTTCGGTCTCACCTACCGCCGGGTCGTCGTCTTCTGCGGCATCTGGCTGCTGCTGTCCGTCCTCGCCCCGCACTCCGGCATCGCGCTGGTGCAGCTGATGACGGTGCCGGACGCCGCCCCGTTCTTCGTCGCGGGCGTGGTGATGTTCCTGATGCACCGCTTCGGCCCGACGCCCGTCCTGTGGCTGCTGCTCGGCATGTCCTGGCTGCTGGCCCAGAACCAGCTCCACAGCCTGATGAAGACTGCCGAGGGATCGGTCCACCACTCCCTCTCGTGGACCGTCTGCCTGGCCGTCATCACGGTCTTCTACGCGCTCGTGCTCGCCGTGGCCCTCGGGCGTCTCTCCTTCCTCAACCGCCGATGGCTCACCACCGCCGGCGCGCTCACGTTCCCGCTGTACCTGCTGCACGAGGAGCTGGGCTGGGAGGTCATCCGCCGCCTGCACACCTCGGTTTCGCCCTGGGTGCTGCTCGCGGGTCTCCTCGCCGGCATGCTGGTGGCTTCCTGGCTGGTGCACCGCCTCATCGAGCGCCCGAGCGCCAAGGCCATGAAGAACTGGCTCACCCCAGCCCCAGCCCCTGCCGGTTCCGGCAGAGGCTGATCCCAACAGGGCGACGAGCGGCCGCCCGGACGGACCACACCTCCTGTCCGGGCGCCCTCTCGCATCGGCCCGCTACCCGTACATGCCCAGCAGCTGCTCCGCCGAGAGCTCGGCCACCGACTCCGCCACCGCGCCCGGGAGCGGGAGTTCGAACCAGACCGTCTTGCCCCGGTGCGTGCGCCGGGTGCCCCAGCCGGCCGACAGCAGCCCGACGAGCTGGAGGCCGCGGCCGCCCTCGTCCGTATCGCGCGCCCGGCGCCGCCTCGGCTGCGCCAGGTTGGCGTCCCAGACCTCGCACACCAGGGTCCGGTCCAGCAGCAGGCGCAGCCGGATCTCGCCCTCGCCGTAGCGCAGGGCGTTGGTGACCAGCTCGCTCACCAGCAGCTCCGTGGTGTCGAGCAGCCCCTCCAGGCCCCACGCCGGCAGCTTCGCCCGCGCCAGTTCCCGTGCCCGGCCCACCGAACGGGCCTCGCGCGGCAGCTGCCAGTCGCCGACGGCGTCCACCGGCAGGCCCTGGACCCGGGCCATGAGCAACGCGATGTCGTCTTCCCCGTGCCGGGTGTCGAGGGTGTTCAGGACGTGGTCGCAGACCTCCTCCAGCGGTCGCGCCGGGTCCGCCAGCGCGGACCGCAGGCCCCGTAGCCCCTCTTCCAGCGGGTGGTCCCGCGATTCGACCAGGCCGTCCGTGTACAGGGCGAGCATCGCGCCCTCCGGGAGTTCGACCTCGACCTCCTCGAAGGGTTCCCCGCCCACGCCCAGCGGCAGTCCCGTCGGGATCTCCAGGAGCAGTCCGGGCCTCGGCTCGGCGCCCTCTTCGGCCGGTTCCACCAGGACGGGCGGCATGTGGCCGGCGTTCGCTATCGTGCAGCGCCGCGTCACCGGGTCGTACACCGCGTAGACGCACGTGGCGAGGTACACCTCCGAGCGGTCCGCGTCCCGCGAGTGCAGTGCGGCCCGCGAGGCCTGCTGGGAGCCGCCGGGGGCGCCGAGTCCCCGGGCGATCTCGTCCAGGGCGGTCAGCACCTCCGCCGGTTCCAGGTCCAGCAGCGCCAGGGTCCGTACCGCCGTGCGCAGTTCGCCCATGGCCACGGCCGCCCGCAGTCCCCGGCCCATGACGTCGCCGACGACCAGCGCCGTCCGGTGGCCCGGCAGCTCGATGACGTCGAACCAGTCGCCGCCGACCTCGGTCGCCGCGTTGCCGGGCAGGTAGCGGCATGCGATGTCGAGCCCGGCCGCCTCCGGGTCCCCGGGGGGCAGCAGGCTGCGCTGGAGTATCAGCGCGCGCTCGTGCTCGCGCCGGTACAGCCGCGCGTTGTCGATGCAGACGGCGGCCCGTGCGGCGAGTTCCACCGCGACCGCCCGGTCCCGTTCGCCGAAGGGCTCGCTGCCCTTCGTACGGGAGAACTGCGCGAGCCCGACCACCGTGTCGTGCGCGACGAGCGGGACGACGAGCGTGGACTGGACGAGGTCCCCCGATTCCGGACCGCCCCCTTCCACCAGCCGCGGCCGCGCCGTCCGCAGCGCGAACGCGCCCGGCGACCCGGCCGGATACCGGTGGACCTCTCCTACGGAGACCAGCGCGCCCGGACCCGACAGCGGCGCGTCCGACACCGCGGAGGCGAAGGCCACCCGCCGCAGCGGCAGCGAGGGCGCCCGGCCGGGGCCCTGGCCGGGCAGGCTGGGCACGCCCGGGCCCTGGGGCCGGGCGGGGCGGTCGTCATCGCCCAGGAGCAGCCCCTGGTAGAGGTCGACGGCGGCCAGGTCACAGAAGCCGGGGACGGCGACGTCGAGGAGTTCGCGGGCGGTGGTCTCCAGGTCGAGGGAGTTGCCGATGCGGTGCCCGGCCTCGTTGAGCAGGGCCAGGTTGCGCCGGACCCCGGCGGCCTCGCGGGCGGCGAGGTGGCGGCGGGTGACGTCGACGCCGATGCCCGCGACTCCGATGGGGCGGCCGGTGCCGCCGTGGACCCGGTAGAGGTTGATCGACCAGTGGCGGTTGTCCCGGCTGCCCGGGGCGGATCCGGCGATCTGGAGATCGGTGACCGAATCGCCGGTCTCCAGACACCTTCGAAGTGCGTCGGCCATCCGGTCGGCCTCGTGCGCGGGCAGGTAGTCGTGGACGGTGCGGCCGCGGTGTTCCTCGGCGGCGCCGCCGAAGACGGTGGCGAATCGGCGGTTGGCGCGCTGCACGGTGAGGTCCGTACCAAAGAGCAGGAAACCGAAAGGAGATTGACCGAATATCGCCTGCGAGGCCGCCAGATCGGATTCGATGCGCCGCAGCGCGCGTACGTCGACCACGACGCAGAGCGCGGCCCGCTCCGCGGATTCGGTGTGAGTGGGCATCACATAGATCTCGGCGACCCCGTGCGCCCCGTCCCCGCCCGGGATCCGGAAGGGGATCAGGCCCGTCCATTCCTTGCCGTCGAGGATCTCGGCCACCCTGCGGTGGCCGTCGGCGCGCAGCTCGGG
Source organism: Streptomyces sp. NPDC059443 (assembly GCF_042750105.1). Classification (NCBI taxonomy): domain Bacteria; kingdom Bacillati; phylum Actinomycetota; class Actinomycetes; order Kitasatosporales; family Streptomycetaceae; genus Streptomyces; species Streptomyces sp. NPDC059443. The sequence continues at coordinate 103,057 of NZ_JBHYVM010000006.1, forward strand.
CGGCATGAAGGCGTCCACCGGGTCGCGGCCCACGGCCTCGGCCGGGGTCAGCCCGAAGAGTTCCTCGGCGCGCAGACTCCACTGGTCGATGAGGCCGTCCGGCCCGATCGAGAACGAAGCGACCTTTATGTAGTCATATATCGAGCCAGGCGGGCTGCTGTGCCACAAGGAGTCGTGCCAGGTCTCCCTGGGCACCTCCCCGGGCACACGGGCCTGATGTGCCTGTACAGGTATCTCGCTCACGCGACCGTCCCCTCCAGCTCACCGCAACCGGACCGGCCATGACCGAAGTATTCAGCACCACGGCCCTCTACGGCACGGGCTTCGCGATCACAAAAGGATCCCGTTGTTTTCCAGCCATGCCGTGTGATCGTCGGCTGCCCTTCACCTTGTTACTCACCAGGAAGAGCCAACTCGAACCACACTGTTTTGCCCGACTTCCCGTGCCGGGTCCCCCAGCGCTGTGCCGAGACGGCCACCAGATGGAGCCCGCGCCCGCCCTCGTCGTCGGGCTGGGCGACGCGTTCCCGGGGCGGATCCGGAAGCGGATCGGAAACCTCCACGAGAAGCGCCGGACCCGAGGCCGCGCCGGCGACGGCCGGATTGCGCCGTACCAGACGGACCCCGATGGGACCGGAGGCGTAGCGGAGGGAATTGGTGACCAGCTCGCTGACCAGCAGTACGGTGACATCGCCGACGGAGTCGAGGCCCCAGTCGCGGAGGGTGCCGCGCACCGCGTGCCGGGCGGTGCGGACGGCACCTGGTTCCGCCGGGAAGGCCCACTCGGCGCATTCACCGTCTGTGTCGATCACGCCGATCACTTCCCGGGCCGGCTGGCGACCCCAGTCCGGTTCGACAGGGACAGAACCACGGGGACAAGTACGAGATAGGGATTAATACCGACATACCCGATATTCGCGGCGTCGTACCACTCGGTCCCCCACGGACCGGCGCACTGTGGCGCAGACGGCCTAGTGCGTGCGCGTCACGCGCCCCCGCGCGCTGAGCCTGCGCCCGGCCTCGGCGACCGCGGGCCGGTCCTGGTCCAGCCAGTCCACCGAGTCGAGCTCTTCGGGGCCGAGCCAGCGCAGCTCGTCGTGGTCCTCCAGCGCGACCGGCTCACCGGAGAGCAGCCGGGCGGTCCACACGTGCAGGACGAGCCCGGGCTTCAGCGGCCACTCCCCCGGGATCCGCTCCAGCGCTTCGGCCTCCACCCCGAGCTCCTCGCGCAGCTCCCGCACGAGCGCCTCGGGCACCGATTCGCCCGGCTCTGCCTTGCCCCCCGGAAGCTCCCAGCGCCCGGCGAGCTCCGGAGGCGCACTCCGGCGGGCCGCCAGCAGGCGCCCGTCACGACAAAGGGCTCCGCCCACGACCACTCGTACAGTCATGGGCGGAGCCTATGGCAGCGGCGGCGCGGGCGCCGCGTCGCTCAGTTCATCGTGGCGGTCTGGCTGGTGGTGCTGCCCTGGACGAGGCGTTCGATCCAGTAGAGCTGCTTGTGCCCTCTGTCTTCGAGGCTGTCGGCGACCTTCTGGGCCTCGGCACGGGTCGCGTACCGGCCCACCCGGTAGCGGTTGCCGTTGTCGTCCTCACGTATGACCAGCCACGGAAGCAGGGCACCGCTGTCGTTCATCGCGTTTCACCCTCCGCCGACGTACTTGCCCGGGAAACCGCATTGCGCATATGCCCGAGCTTACGCCCGACCCTTACGCAGCGGATACGGTTTTTCACGAAGAGGTACCCCGCAGGCGTACGCATCCGGCCATGCGTACGACTGTGCCGTGCGCGCCGGTTCAGACCCGGCGCAGGGCCGGCATCGGCGGGATCGCCACCCCGCCCCGGGGCCCGCTCGCGGCGGACGTCCGCGCAGGTCGCGTCGAGGTAACGGCGGAGCGGGCGGATCGGGCCCGACCGGACTTCCCCTCCGTCGCCCGCGCGGTCAACGGGCAGCGGGCGAGCGCGAGTCCGGCCGCGATGAAGGCGGAGAAGGCCTCGGCGTATGTCCCGAAAGGGCCGGAGAAGGCGAGGATCGGGGCCGCGTGACGGGCCGTCACCCTCGGGCGTTGCCCGGGGGTGACACCCCCGGGGCCCGCGTCAGGGCTGAAGTCGGCTCAGCGGACCGGCAGGTGGTACGACAGTCGGTACCGGTCGGCCGGGACGACCACGTCGGCGGTTTCGACGGCCCGGCCGGAGGCGAAGTACGTGCGCCCGATCACCAGCACCACATGGCCCGGCACCCCGCCGAGCAGCAGGTTCTCCTCCGCCAGGCCGGGCCGCGCCCCGACCTCCTCCACCACGTTGTCCACGACCACATCGATGGCCGCCATCCGATCGACGACCCCGGCGCCCCCGAGCGGCCCCTCCTCGGGCAGCATCACGGGCGAGCGGCCCGTCACGGTCAGCGGCTCCCAGGAGGTCGACAGCATCATCGTCTCCCCCGCGTCGCGGAAGACGTACCGCGTGCGCATCACCCGCTCGCCCGGCTCGATGCCGAGCCGCTTCGCGATGTCCGCCGGGGCCCCGGTCTGCTCGCTGTTCGATTCCCAGGTGCCGCGCGCGCCCGCCTCAGCCTGCTCCTGCCGGAACGGGGTGGAGGCTCCGCCCGTGCGGTAGCCGGAGCGGGCCACCCGCCGGGGTACGGGCTGCTCCCGTACGTACGTGCCGGAGCCGGACCGGCCCTCGACCAGGCCCTCCGCCATGAGGACCTTGCGCGCCTCCAGGGCCACCGTGTCGGAGACCCCGTACTCCTCGCGGATCCGGGCCTGTGAAGGGAGCCGGGCGTGCGGAGGCAGGGACCCATCGACGATCTTCCGTCGCAGATCCCCGGCGACGCGCAGATAGGCCGGCTGCTCGCCGAAAGTCACTGGCCACTCCCATCAGGTTGACAGACAGCTACACCCTGGCAACCGACGGTTGTGCACCGCAAGCAAGGGCCAGAGTTTCACCCGAAGTGATGAAGCCTGGTCACTCAAACCCGTTACCGCGCGTTACATCTCAATGCCCCGCAATACGATCATGCGGCTTCCACGGTCGGCCTCGGGCTCGGCTCGCTCGAATCGTCCGACCCACCGCCATCGGGTTCCTCCAGCCACTCCGGAACCGTCGTCGACAGCCCGTACGCCCCGCGCAGCTCCTTCTCCGGGCCGACCGGCAATTCGGCCAGCGCCCGCTCCCACGCGGCGCTGAACTGCTCCGGGTCCTTCGCCTCGGCGGCCTTCTGCCACTGCTGCCGCGCGGCCTCGACCCGCTCCTTCTGCACCCCGGCCGGCCCGGCCGTCCCCGGCTGCTCCTTCGCCTTGTCCAGCACCTTCGACTCCGCGGCCAGCGCCGTGTCCACGTCCCGCGCCCACGACCGGTACTGCTGGAACGCGTCGCGGACGTCCACCCCGGGCGAGCGGCCCAGCACCAGGTCCACCTCGTTCGCCGCGCGCAGGAAGACCACCTGCTCCAGGGTCAGCATCCAGGAGTCCTTGCGCAGGCTGCCCCGGTGCTCCTGCTCGGACGTGCCGATCACGCAGACCTCGTGCCGGTCACCGCTCTCCCAGCTCGCGCGCGAGGGGGCGAAGTAGAACATCCCGGCGTACGAGGGCAGCGCCCACGTGTCCATCGCGTACTCGTCCTGAGCGCGCCAGCAGTCCTCCGCCACCGACTGCTTCAGCTGCTCCGCGCCCGGGAACCGCGATCCGCTCAGGGACATCGAGGAGGTGACCTCCGCGTCGTGGACCTCCGTACAGGCGATCCGGTACGCGAAGGGGTCCTCGGCCAGCAGGTCCCCGGCGGGGACGTTGAAGCAGTCTCCGGTCTGGAGGTCCGCCATGTCGGTCAGCTTGCCCTCCACGTCCTCGTAGGGCTCCTGCCCGCGCACCGCGCGGACCCGGTCGTAGAGGGTGCCCGCGGTCCGGTCCACGACGAGGACCATGACCAGCGTCATCGCCACCGAAACGGCCAGACCGCAGATGGCGAGCGCCTTGCCGCGCTCGCCCTTCTTCGCGATCTGTACGAGGGCCACGATCCCGAAGACGATGCCCAGCGGCGGGAAGCAGAGCAGCCCGACGAGCAGCGAGGCGAGAGCCAGTCCGTTGAGCGCGGGCGGACCGTACCCGTAGGGGGGCGGAGGCGCGGCGGGCCATTGGGGCGGGGGCTGGGTGCTCACAGGGTGCGGGGCTCCATCAAGGCATGGCGGTGACGGCGACGGAAACGTTCGCTCGGGTGTAGCCGCGAACGAATGCGCGAATAGTAAGCGGACGGCTCGCCTGCGGAAAGGCCGACCCCCCGTCAGGTCCGTTGCCGCGTAGCATCCGTAGACCGGTGCCGCATCCGTCTCCCGGGGCGGCCGCGATCGAGCAAGGGGACTCCCTCCATGACGCACGCCCTGCCCGGCTACCTCTGCTCCGAGGACGGCACGCGCTCGGACGCGCGGACCGCGCCCTGGTGCTGCCCGGTCTGCGACGGCCCGTGGGACCTCGACTTCGCCCCCGATCCGGCCGCCCCGCTGGAACCGGCGGCCGGCCCCAACTCGCTCTGGCGGTACGGCTCCGCGCTGCCGCTGACCGGGGCGTTCGGCGTGACGCTGGCCGAGGGGAACACCCCGCTGGTGCCGCTGGCGGAGCGGGTGCACGCCAAGCTCGACTTCCTGATGCCGACGCTGTCCTTCAAGGACCGGGGCGCGGTGATGCTCGCGGAGCTCGCGCGCCGGCTGGGGCCGGAGCGGGTGGTGGCGGACAGCAGCGGGAACGCGGGGACCGCCTTCGCGGCGTACTGCGCGCGGGCCGGGCTCACGTGCGAGGTCTTCGTACCGGAGGGCACCTCGCCGAAGAAGACGGAACAGATGCGCGCGCACGGCGCGGCCGTACGGGTGGTCCCGGGCGGGCGCGAGGCGGCGGCGGAGGCCGCCCGCGCCGAGGCCGATCTCCCCGGGGTCTTCTACGCCAGCCACGTCTTCAACCCGTACTTCCTGCACGGTACGAAGACCTACGTGTACGAGGTGTGGGAGGCGCTCGGCGGCCACCTCCCCGAGGTGCTCGTGGTCCCCGTCGGCAACGGCACCCTGCTGCTCGGGGCCGCGCTGGCGGTGGAGGAGCTGGCCCGGCGCGGGGTGCGCCCGCCGGCGCTGATCGCCGTCCAGTCCGAGGCGGTGGCCCCGCTGGCCGCGGCCTTCCACGCGGGAGCCGAGGACGCCGCTCCCGTGCCCCAGCTGCCCACCCTGGCCGAGGGCATCGCCATCCCGGCCCCGCCGCGGGCCCGGCAGATCCTGGCGGCCGTCCGCAAGTCCGGCGGCACCTTCCTGACCGTCCCGGACGACCGCGTCCGCGCGGCCCAGCTCGACCTGGCCCGCCGCGGGCTCTTCGTGGAACCCACGGCCGCGGCCTGCTGGGCCGCGGTGGGCCCGACCGCCCCCGGCCACCCCCTCCAGGACCGCACCGCGGTGATCCCGCTGTGCGGGGCGGGCGCCAAGTCGGGGCTGGCGGCGGGCTGACCGGGCGGTCCGGTCCCGGCCCGGTCCCGGGAACACCCGATGTCCAGCCCCGGTAATGCTCGATGGCTGCACTGCCCACCGACATAGGCTCCCGCCATGCCCACCTCAACGGCCCGCGTCTGGACCGCCCTCGCCCTCGTCTACGTCGTTTGGGGCTCGACCTACCTCGGCATCCGGATCGTCGTCGAGACCATGCCGCCGTTCCTCTCCGCCGGCGCCCGCTTCATCGCCGCGGGAGCCCTCCTCGCCGCCCTCGTCGCCTGGCGGCACGGCCCCGCCGCCCTCAAGGTCACCCGCGCCCAGCTCGGCTCCGCCGTCCTCGTCGGACTGCTCCTCGTCCTCGGCGGCAACGGCCTCGTGGTCCTCGCGGAGACCTCGGTCCCCTCCGGCCTCGCCGCCCTGCTGGTGGCCGCCGTACCGATGTGGCTGGTCCTGCTGCGCGCCGGTTCGGGCGACCGCCCGGCGCCCCGCACCCTGGCCGGGGTGGTGCTGGGTTTCGCCGGCCTCGCCGTCCTGACCAGCCCGGGGATCGGCGGCGAGATCAAGCTCGGCGGGGTGCTCCTGGTGCTCGGGGGCTCGCTCCTGTGGTCGCTCGGCTCGTTCTCGGCGGCGAAGCTGACCCTGCCCGCCGATCCCTTCACCGGCAGCGCCTACCAGATGCTCGCGGGCGGGGCCGGCGGGATCCTCGTCGGGCTGCTGCGCGGCGAGCAGCACGGCCTCGACCCCGGCTCGTACTCCACCGCCTCCTGGCTGGCCCTCGGCTACCTCGTCCTCATCGGCTCGCTCGTCGGGTTCACCGCGTACGTCTGGCTCCTGCGGGCGGCTCCGCTCTCGCTCGTGGCCACGTACGCCTATGTGAATCCGGTGGTGGCCGTCGCCCTCGGCTGGCTCATCCTCGACGAGGCCCTGACCTGGCCGATCCTGCTCGGGGGCGCGATCGTGGTGGCCGCCGTGTGCGTGATCGTCAGCACGGAGCGGCGCAGCGGCTGAGCGGTCGGCCGGCCGGCCGCGGGCGACCCGGGCGCGGGCGACCCCGGCGCCCGCCCTGCCGTCAGCCCTTGGCCGCCCGCTCGTACAGCGCCTTCGCCCGGCCGTCGAACAGCGCCGCCGTCGAGTCCACGTCCGTGTCCCCGCCGCTCAGCACCCCGATCAGCTGCCCCGGCCGCCCCGCGCCGACGCGGTCGGCGATCCACGGGCTGCCGCTGGTCCCGGTCCAGAACCCGGAGCAGTTGATGTACAGCATGGCCGGGTCGTCCTCGTCGTGGCGGCTCTGCGTCGTGCACGCGACGGGCTTGTTCTGCGGGTTGTGCTGGGATTCCGGGTAGCCGACCACGGTCACCTCCCGGTCGTAGCCGGAGGTCCATTCGGGCTTCGCGGCCTCGTCGCGCCCGACGACGTCCTGGAGGCTGCGCCCGTCCGCGTCGGGTTCCACCGTGAGGAAGGCGAAGTCGGCGGTGTCGTCGCCCCACTTCGTCCAGCGGTCGTCCACCTGGACGGAGCGCACCTTCCACACCCCCAGCGGCTGCTTCCCGGCGCCCTCCCCGGAGAACGCGGGGGCGAAGGCGAGCTCGCCGATGGCCAGCCCGTCGTGCGCGACCTCGCCCGGCTGCCCGTCCTCGCCGGCGGGGGCCACGCAGTGCGCGGCGGTGGCGACCACGTTGCCCTTCGGGCTGTCGACGACGCTGGCCGTGCACCAGTGCTCGCCGTTGGCCATGAGCACGCCGACGGTGGGGAACGGGAGCACGTGCCGGTCCTCGTAGCCGCCCGAGGTCTTCACGAACACCACCGCGAGCACCGCGCTGATCCCCGCGACGGCCGCGATCCCCTTGACGGCGGCGACGCCCTTGACCCCGGCGATGCCCTTGGTCCCGGGGCTCATCGCCCGGAGGCGTCGTTCACGCTGGCGCCCTGGGCCTGCTGGGGGGCCTGGGCCTGCTGCGGGGCCCGCCGCGGGCTCGCTCCTGCCGTGGGCTTCGTCGCGGGCGCGTGCGTGGGCGTGGGAGCCGACATCACCTTGCTGATCCACTCCAGGGAGCCCTCCCTCATGCCGCGCACGTACGACTTTCCGTTGTGCTCACCATCCTGGATCACCTGGAGCCGGGTGTGCACGGGGCCCTTCCCGTACTCCCGCATGAACTTCTCCTCCGTCTCGCGGCCGGTCTCCTTGGTGCCGATCTGGAAGTTCACGTAGACGTCCGGACCGCCCGCCGCGATCAGCTTCGCGGCCAGCTTCTCGGGGTTGTTCTCGTCCATGGCCTGCGTGTCCCCCTTCCACAGCGGGGAGTCGGGGACGATGTCCACTCCGCTCGCGATGACCGCCTTGAAACGGTCGGGGTACTTCAGGACGTGCTTGAGTGCTCCGAAACCGCCCGACGAGGATCCCATGAAGGCCCAGCCGTCGCGGGAGGTGAAGGTGCGGAAATTGGCCTTCGTGAAATCCGGGACGTCCTCGGCCATCCAGGTGCCCATCTTGGGCTGGCCCGGGATGTCGGACCCGTCGAAGTGGTGCTTGGTGTCGGCGTTGATCACCGGCATCACGAGGATGAAGGGCAGGCTCGTACCGGCCTTCACCCCGTCGCTCACCGCCTGCTGGAGGCCGAGCCCGGGGCCGGTGCCCCAGTAGTTCTTGGGGTAGCCGCGGCCGCCGGGGAGCGAGATCAGCACCGGGAAGGCGCTGTCCGCGTACGCCGGGTCGTCGTACTCCTTCGGCACCCACACCCATACGTCACCCGTGAAACCGGACTTCTTGCCGGTCAGGGTGGTCTGGGCGATCTGGGTGCCGTCGGGCAGCCGGGAGGTGCGGACGAACTCGGCCTTCGGCCCGGTCGGCATGGACACGCCGGGCCGTACGTCGGAGGCGGAGGAGGCGGCCGTCTGCGACTTCCCGAAGGAGATGGGATCGCCTATGTCCGAGAAGAGACCGTACTTGTACGCGGCCGCCCCGCCGCCGGCGGCGAGGGTCAGCCCGAGCCCGCCGCTGATCAGGATCAGCCGCAGGCGGCGCTTGGGGCGGTGGCCCTCGCCCGTGGCGGCCGCCCCGGTCGTGACGGCCGCCATGGTCGTGGCGCCGCCGTCACCCTGCTGGTCTTGGTGCACGGATCGCTGGTCTTGGTGCACGGATTGCTTCCGTTCCTGCTCCGGCGCCCCCGGGGGAGCGCGGGTCGGACCGATTGGTCCCCCTTACATCCATAACAGAGGTATTAACGACCGGATGGGTTGCCTGGGACCGGCGGACGTGGCGGGGGCCACGTGCGGCGGGCGTACCGCGCGCCGCCCCCGACGGCCGGGGCGGACGCCCGCTCCCCCGCGCGGGTGCGTCCGATCGCGGGGCGGCCGGCCGGTCACTGCCGGTCAGCTGGTGGCGGGCTTCGGACCCTTCAACACCTTGCTGATCCACTCCAGCGAGCCTTCCTTCATGCCGCGCACGTAGTGCCAGCCGTTGTGCTCGCCGTTCTGGATGTCCCGGATGGTCATCTTGACCGGGCCCTTGCCGTACTTCTCCTGGAATTTCAGCATCGCCGGCTTGCCGGACTCCTTGGTGCCGACCTGGAAGTTGATGTAGACCTCCGGGCCGTTGGTGTCGATCAGCTTCTGGGCGAGCAGCTCGGGATTGTTCGCGTCCATCTCCGCCTGGTGGCCCTTCCAGAGCGGGGAGTCGGGAACGAGCTCACCACCGCTGGCGATCACGGCCTTGAACTTGTCCGGGTGCTGGAAGACCTGCTTCATGCCGACGAAGGCGCCGGAGGAGGAGCCCATGAAGGCCCAGCCGTCGCGGGACTTGTACGTACGGAAGTTGGCGCGGGTGAAGTCCGGGATGTCCTCGGCGATCCAGGTGCCCATCTTGGGCTGGCCGGGGATGTCGGAGCCGTCGTAGTAGTACTTCGCGTCCGGGTTGAGCACCGGCATGATCACGATGAACGGCAGGCTCGTACCGGCCTGGACGCCTTCGCTGATGGCCTTCTGGAGGCCGAGGCTGCGGTCGGACCAGTAGTTGGCCGGGTAGCCGTTGCCGCCGGGGAGCGCGATGAGGACCGGGAAGCCGCTCTTGGCGTACTTCGGGTCCTCGTACTCCTTGGGCGTCCACACCCAGACGTCGCCCTCGAAGCCGGACTTGGCGCCCGCGAGGCGGGTCTTGGCGATGATCGTGCCGTCGTCGAGCTTGGTGGTCTGCTTGAAGGTGGCCGCCGGGCCCGTCGCGAGCTGTACGTCGGGGTCGCCGCTCGGCGACGGCGAGCTCTTCGGGGCCTCGTCCGGGGTCTTCTTCTCCCCCTCCGTGCCCGCGGCGGGCGGGGTCTTGCCGAAGCTCACCGTGGAGCCGTTGCCGGAGAACCAGTCCAGCTTCCAGGCGGCGAACCCGCCGCCGCCGAGGAGGAGCGCGAAGGCCACGGCCGCGCTGATCCATATCGCGCGGCGGGAGCGCCTGCGGCGGGGCTCCTGCGGGGGTTCGTACGACTCGGGAGGCGCGGGAGGCGCGGGAGGCCCGGGTATGAGCCCGCCCGGCGGGTAGGACGGGTACGGCTGGTCATCGGTCCGCGGGCGCTGCGGGTCCTGGTGCACGAACTTGGCTCCGAACGATCATGACTGCCCCCCAGTGGGACAGAACGGACTGGGATCCCCTTAGTCCTGATGTCTGTATCCCCGCGGAAGTTCCAAAACAGCGCAAAAACATGGGCGGAAGCCCAGCCGTATGGAACCTGAACGCTCCCCGTCCCCTCAGGGCGCGGGGATCACCCCAGGGCGTCGGGATCACCCCAGGGCATCGGGATCACCTCAGGGCATCGAGCGTCTCCGCGCACCGCCCCAGCAGCCGGATCAGCAACTCCCGCTCCTCCCCGGTGAACTCGGCGGCGAGCCTGCGCTCCACCGCCACGGCCCCCGCGTCGGCCACCTCCATCACGGAGCGCCCCTCTTCGGTGAGCCGGGTCTCCAGGACGTTGCGGTGCAGTTCGTGCGGGGTCCGCTCGATGAGCCCGCGCTCCTGGAGGTTCTTCAGCACGGTGTTCATGGTCGGCGGAGTCACCCCGCACAGGCGCGCGAGCGTGGCGGCGGAGATTCCGGGCTTCTCGGAGAGCCAGAGCAGCGCGGCGTACTGCGGAACCGTTACTGCGGCCGGCTTCACCGCCGCGTTCTTGGCCCCGAGGAGCGCCTGCTCGGCGCGCTTGATGTGGGAGCCGATGCGCTCCTCGGCGGGCATGGAGGTCATTCCCCGATACTAAAGCCCTTGCATGCATTAGACCCCTAACATACATTCGCACCCACACACACAGAAGAGGACGTCCGATGACGAAGAAGCTCCTGCCCGCCTCCCTGCTGACCGCGGCGATCGCCCTGACCCTCGCCGCCGCCCCAGCGGCCCAGGCCACCCAAACCGCCACACAGACGGGGGGCCGGATCTCCACCGCGTTCACCCTCCCCGGCGCGAAGGTCTTCCCGGAGGGCATAGCCGCCGACCCCCGCACCGGCACGGTCTACGTGGGCTCGTACACGGACGGCACCATCTACCGGGCCCGCTCCGGCGAGCGCACGGCGGAGGTCTTCCTCCCCTCCGGCACCGACGGCCGGCACACCGCGAACGGACTGCGGGTGGACGGGCACGGCAGGCTCTGGGTGACCGACTCCACCTCGGGCGTCTCGGTCTACGACACCCGCTCGGGGGCCCGTCTGGCCCACTTCGAGATACCCGGAAGCGACCCGCGCTTCCTCAACGACCTGGCCGTCACCCCGGACGGCACCGCGTACCTGACCGACAGCGTCCGCGCGGTGGTCTACCGGGTCACCCCGGACCAGCTCGCCACGGGCTCCGGCCCGCTGCTGCCCGCGTACGACCTGAGCGGCCTGCTCGCCCCGTCCCCGGCGGGCAGCTTCACCCTCAACGGAATCACCGCCGACCCGTCCGGCCGCTTCCTCCTCACCGTCGACATGACGGCGGGCGACCTGTACCGCATCGACCCGCGTTCGGGGGCGATCTCCCGCGTCGCCCTCACCGGCGGCGACCTGAAGACCGCCGACGGCCTCGACCTCGCTCCCGGCGGCGTCCTGCGCGCGGCCCAGAACACGAGGAACACCCTGAGCCGCTGGCAGCTCTCGGCGGACGGCACCCGGGCCCGCCTGGTCCACACGATCACGGACCCGTCGCTCCAGATCCCGACCACGCTGGCCCAGCTCCCGGGCCGCACCCTGGTGGTCCGCTCCCAGTTCGACAAGGCCGGCGGCCCCCTCCCCGCCCCCGGCGCCGACGCCCCGACCACCTTCACCATCGCCTCGGTCCGCGCCCTCTGAGCCCCGCGGCGTCGCTGTCGGCATCGAGCATCCCTACGACATCCGTGCGCCAAGTACGGACCGGGGCACAACACCCCCTCCCGAAGGCCGCAATCGCTAGGGTTGGCTCATGACCGCACTGCCCGACTGGATGCGCCCGCCACGCGCGGAAGGCTGGTTCGCGGAGGACCTCGACCGCCTCCCGGAAGCGCCGCGCCACACCGAGCTGATCGACGGAGCCCTCGTCTTCATGATGTCGCCCCAGCGGTGGTGGCACGGCCACCTCGTCACCATGCTCACGGTCGCACTCATGGAGCAGGTGCCCGCCGACACCAGAGTCGGCCGGGAGATGACCATCAAGCTCGACCCGCGCAACCGTCCCGAACCGGACCTGTTGGTGACGACGGCCGACTTCGACGGTGACCGCACCTGGTTCGCGCCGGAGGACGTCCAGCTCGTCATCGAGGTCGTCTCCCCCGAGTCCGCCCACCGCGACCGCACCGTGAAGCTCCGCAAGTACGCGGAGGCCGGCATCCCGCACTACTGGTGCGTCGAGGACGAGGACGGGGCGCCCGTCGTCCACGTCTACGAGCTCGACCGACCCACCGGCGCCTACGCGCCCGCCGGGATCTTCCGGGGCACCCTCCAGCGCCCGGTGCCCTTCGAGATCAACCTGGACCTCGACAAGCTCACGCCGCCCAGGAGTAGCTGAGGGGTGCTGAAGGTGGACAGCAGAAGGGGGGGGGGGCGGGGTGGGGGGGGGCCCCGGGGGCCCGGGGGGTGTGTGGGGGTGGATTGGGGGGATGGTGGAGGGGGTGTGA
>NZ_JBHYVM010000006.1:115621-128479 GCF_042750105.1 Streptomyces sp. NPDC059443
CACACACCAGCTATCACCTCCGCCCCCCCCCCTTGCTTTTTGCTGGTGGTGGTCTCTATTTACTCCCTGTGCGGGCCAACTCTTATTGCCGCCCCACCCCCCTTCTGCCCGTGCTTTTGATGAAGTGACTAGACGTTGAAGCGGAATGCCTGAAGCCCGATCCTGACCTGCGGCGGAGCCTCGTCCATGGCTCTGACCTGGGATTTCCTCGTTGGCCTGCGTTGGGTCCCGACGGCTGCTTACGGGTGTCCTGCGGACCGGCTGCGGACTGAGCGCCCCGCGGCTGGATCGGGCGGGGGTCAGATTCCGCCATTGCAGGAGCCGAACCTCGCCCTTCCTTGAGGTATGGCGGGAGTACTGCCTCGCTCCACGTCATACGCCTCCGGCCCGGAACCGGATGGCCGGCTCGGATCCGTCGCTGTCCTTCCTGTTGGGAGTCAACAGCGCGAAGCCGATGGAGACGCGGGCGGTGTCCACCGGCTGCCGGAGCGCCTGTTCCGGTTCGATGACGGGATAGAGCAACGCCAGCCCGCGCTCGCCGTCATTCAGTAGCTCCCGCGCCACCCGGCGGTGGCCGGGATCGCTGATCGCGCCGAAGGCGCCCGGGCGCCGACGAGTACGCCGGAACAGTGAGATCTCAGGTGTCCCGGGGAGGGCTACCTTCAGCGAGTTCTCCGAGGCGAGCTGCGGTGCCACGATCAGCCATCCGCCCAGGGGCGCCGGGCCAGTGCCGAGACTCCGCAGATAAGCGAGGTGCGGAGCGAAGACCTTCGGATGGTCCCACTCCAGACCGCCCAGTACGTCGAGCAGCTGTGCGTGCGTAACGATCGCGGTGAGTGCCGAGAACGAGGCGGCCCTCGTCCCGTCATGGGCAGGCGTCGAGAGCTGCTCCAACGGTCCGCCCAGAGCCGACAGCACCGGCCGCCACCGTTCCGCGTTCCGTCTGATTGCGGCGCCACCGACAGGAAGTGCGCTCGGCTCGATCCACCTACCGGGCGAGCGGATCTCCACGAGCCGGGCATTCATCATTTTGCTCGCGCTCGTGGGCTTCAGCTCTGGGAGGTACTGGGCCACCAGCGGCCTGATCTGCGACGGCGTGATCGCCGGGCCGCCGTCCACCGGCTTCGCGTAATCGGCGAGCTGCGCCCGGAAGGCATCTTCGTCGCGGCAGGCGGCCTCGAACGCCTCGTACAGGTCGATGCCCTTGTCGCCTCCCGTGCCACGCCCGATGTACAGCCGCACCAGGTCCCTGTAGCCATGGCGGAACCCGAACCAACGGCCCATCTGCATGAGCGAGTCGGCTTGGTTGGTGCTGCGCCGGTAGTAGGTGACGGTCAGACCTTCGACTGTGAAGCCACGGGAGAGCTTGGCGCCTCCCACAAGGATCTTCCACACCGGACTGCGGTCGAAGTCCACGGTCCCGCTCTCGATGTCCCGGTCACCGTTGACCACGACGACGGGACCCCCTCCCGCTTCGATGCGGCTGCGCGCAACGTGGAGGTACGGCACAAGGTCACCAAAGTCCGCAGGCCTCACGAACCCGTCGTGGTGGTGGGCCGAGACGCGAGCGAAGTCGGACTCGAACAGAGCATGCAGCCGTCCGAGCCCGCGATCCGCCTCCTGCTGATCCGCGCGCCAGAGGCGGGCGATCCTGTGGGCGCTCTCGCGGTGGTCGGCCCTCCGTACGGACTCGTGGACGAGCATCGTGTGGTGGCGGTAGCCGATACCGCTCGGGTCGCGCGCCTCACGGTAGAGCTTGACTGCCGCCGACAGGAGGAAGGCGTCCAGTGCCTGGCGCAGATACACGTCGCCGTCTTCCCCGGTCTCCTCCATGGGCCGGACGTGTGCGAGCTCCCGCGAGTCGGCGGCCGTCCGCTTGTGCACTGGAACGGGGGAGTCGAAGTCGTGGAACTCGCGCGCCCCCATGTATCCGACGGGGCGGGGCAGGGCGATCACGAAGTCCTTGGGAAACAGGTCCTCCTGATCGGTCGGGTTGATCAGGACATTCGCGAACGGGGTGGCGGTGTAGGCAACGTACTGGGCGCGCGGGAGCAGCCCCAGCAGTTCGGAGATGAGGCCGTTGATCGCCGTGCGGTCGGCGACCTCCCGTCCGCTTCCGAAGTGTGCCGTGTTCACCGATCCGTGGTCCGACTCGTCGTCCACGATGAGGACGGGAATCTCTTCGAGCTGTCGCCCCAGCCGCCGCAGGTCGCTAACGACCCGGGTCAGTACCGACCGGTTCTTCTTCACCACCATGAGCCGCGCCGCGCTACGGTGCAGGTTGCTGGGGTGGTGGAACGGCAGGGTGGGGTCGGCCTTCTCGAATTCGAGCGCGGTGATGCCCTGGCGCAGCGCCTGGTAGTCGTCGTTCCGGGTGGTGAGGCGGATGACGTCGAACGCGCCGAGGCGTGACGGGAGTTCGCCGTGCGAGAGGAATCCGCCCTGCTGCCACGCCGGGTCGTCGGCGTAGTCGGAGTACTCCTCAGGAGCGCCGCGCAGAATGTTCTCCTTGCCCACCAGCTCCATGTCGAGACGCCGTTGCGTCTGGGAGCGCAGCAGGTTGAGGGTGCCGCTGAGTACGATCACCAGCCGGTAGCCGCGGTCCACAGCCTTGGCGATCACACCAGTGAAGTTCGCGGTCTTTCCGGACTGGACATACCCCATCACCAGGCCCTTGGTCTGGTAGGCGGCCGCGTCCGTGGGGTCGGCAAGCCGCTCGACCACTCGGTCGGCGGCCTCGTCGATACCGGTCACGGCCTCGGCCGACCAGCCCTTGAGTTCCCTCAGGCACCGTTCGTAGGCAGGCCAGTACCAGCCGTTGGCGAGGTGCGCCGGAGTGGCCCATGGCCGGTTCGGTTCGCCGATGACGACGGGGCCCGTGGCGAAGGAGATCGGGATCAACTCGGTCAGGATCCGGCGGGTACCGGGCTCCAGGGCAAGCGCTTCGTACAACGCGATCCGTCGCTCGGCGCTGCGGGGCGGGCTGTCCGTCCACTGCTGGCCCGTCTCGTGGTCCCACCGATTGATGTTCCGTCGCCAGGAGTCGACCAACGGACCCGCGGCCTCGCCGGCGGCCAGCTGGCCACGCAGCACGTGCTGTGAGGTGTCGGGCCGGGCCAGCAGGTCGGCTGACACGTACCCGAGCGCTCGGGCGAACGGCCGAGGACCGGAACCGAGCATGGTGCCGAAGGCCAGGTCGTGCAGCTCGATCGTTGTCTCACCCAGCGAACCGGCATCCGGACCGCCCAGCGGGACGAGGACATCCAACACATCGCGGCGGCGCTGTTCGAGTTCCAGCAGGTCATAGGTCGCGACCCGGCGATCCCGTGTACCAGGCAGCGAATTCGTACGCGCCATGGTGGGTGTGGAGTCCGTACCCACCAAGAAGGTGCGCCAGGAGGCGAGAACGGCGGGGCGCACGCGGACCGGCATGTCGTGGGCACCGGATGCGCGATGTGCCGCGTAGCGGTCCAGCTCGGTCAGGAAGGCGTCGCCACAGTCCTCCAGCGACCCCGTGGAGATGTGCAGTTGCGTGCGCAGCCGACGGAGCTCCGCGTGGGCCACGGCCAGGTTGGCCTCTGCTTCCGCCCTTCTGCGGTCTGCATCCTTGGCCTGTTCGACCGTGCGGCGGACCTGCGCACTCAGCGTCCTCATCTGGCGCTGTGGGTCCTTGCGCCCCTGCGCGGCGGCGGCATGGAGGCGCCGCAGGTGTTCGGCCTCGTCCGCGGAGAGCTTGTGTCCGGCAAATTTGATGATTGCTTCGACGAACTGCGCAGGCGGAAAGCTCTTGCAGCCGAGGTACCTGCTGACCGTCGTGAAGTCCCACGGCAGCTCGTGGTCTGCGGCCCTGAACGAGAGGCCCCGCGTGGCGAACGCCGCGCGCATGGCCTCTACGAGGTCGCGTTCGGCGGCGGACAGATCGGCGCGGGGCTCGTCGAATGTGCCGGCCGCCCGGTTGTCTGACAGCACCACACATTCCTACCTGCCGCCTCTGACAACTGGGGCTGTTGCGCGGAATCCTGCAACACCCCGGCCGTTGCGGCCGGATCGGCAACAGTTGCCCCGTGCGCAACATCCTTCGAGTACCGGAACGTCGTCACCGGAACTGCCCGACCTCACCACCAGGACGACGAAGATGCACAAGCGCAAGGCGATCAAGAAGGACCTGAATACGACCCCGAAGTGGGCGGCCCGCATCCGACGGCTGCGTCGGCTCGCCCGCCGCGCCTGGTCCGCTCTCATCAGGCACATGCTCCGCGGCGCGGCTTCGGCGCTGGGTTCCACACTCATGGCGTGGCTCATCTGGTGGGGGATGAACCGGTGAAGCACGAGACGGTTCCTTTCGTGCCGATCGTCGGCACTGACTGAAGCCGGAACCCGCACGTCGGCGTCGCGTCCTGCGGCCGGGGTGGCCGCACACCGAACGCTTCGCCTGCCACGTGATCGACTACTCGGCCACGAGCACATCGGCGACCTGCTCCTGGCCTTTGAGGTCTGCCACTCCGGCGGAGGCTACTGGTGAATTACGCCTAACCGTTGAAGCGGAACGTTCAGAACAGGGCTCCGACCTGCGCAAACGCGGCTCCCGGGGCCCTCATCCAGCACCGATCCAGCATGGTGCAGGTCTATCCACCGCATCCAGCACGCGCGACTGCGGCGAGTCCCGTCCGTCCGCCCATCCGCCCATCCGCCGCGGCCACGCGTTGTGTACACATGGGACACTCGGTACGCTTGAGCGCATGACGCAGCCGCTGCCCATAGAGTCCATCCGCGACGTGCGCGCCCACCTGGCGGAGGTCGTGGAGCGCGCGGACCGCGACGACGTACCCACGGTGATCACGCGCCGCGGCAAGGAAGTCGCCGCAGTCGTCTCCATCGAGGTGCTGCGCAAGTACCAGGAGTGGGAAGAGCGCGAAATCAATCGGATCATCGACGAGCGCATGGCAAACCCCGCACCCGGCATCCCCATCGAGGACATCATGAGGGAGACGCTGGCGCGCGGTGAGTGAGTACCGAACCGTCTTCCGCCCCGAGGCGCAGGCCGAACTTCGGAAGATCCCTCGCGACATGGCGCTGCGCATCCTGGCCAAACTGACCGAGCTGGAAAGCGATCCGCTCGGCCTGAACACCACCGCACTCGTGTCCCAGCCAGCCCGCCGCCGACTGCGGGTCGGCGACTACCGCGTCGTCTACACGATCGACAACGGGGAACTGGTGATCTGGGTCGTTCACGTGGGCCACCGGTCCACCATTTACGACACCTGATTGCCGCTGACCACACGTCCGAATATCCAGCACCCATCCAGCACGGCGACGACGAAGGGGGCGGACTCGACAGAGCCCGACCCCTTCTGACTTGCACGTTTGGCTCAACGCCTAACGTGCAGCATGCACACGACTAGACGTTGAAGCGGAACTCCACCACGTCGCCGTCCTGCATGACGTAGTCCTTGCCTTCCATGCGGGCCTTGCCCTTGGCGCGGGCTTCGTTGACCGAGCCGCATTCGACCAGGTCGGCGAAGGAGATGACCTCGGCCTTGATGAAGCCGCGCTGGAAGTCGGTGTGGATCACGCCGGCGGCTTCGGGGGCGGTGGCGCCCTTCTTGATGGTCCAGGCGCGGGTTTCCTTCGGGCCGGCCGTCAGGTAGGTCTGCAGGCCCAGGGTGGCGAAGCCGACGCGGCCGAGGGTGGCCATGCCGGGCTCTTCCTGGCCGACGGACTGGAGGAGTTCGAGGGCCTCGTCGTCTTCGAGCTCGATGAGCTCCGCCTCCAGCTTGGCGTTCAGGAAGATCGCCTCGGCCGGGGCGACGAGCGCGCTCTGCTCCGCCTTGAAGGCGTCGTCCGTCAGCTCGTCCTCGTCCACGTTGAAGACGTAGAGGAACGGCTTGACCGTGAGGAGGTGGAGCTCGTGGAGGAGGTCGCCCTGCTCCGTGCCCTTGGTGATGCCGACCGAGAAGAGGGTCGTGCCCTCCTCCAGGATCTTCTGGGCCTTCTCGACGGCCGCGAGGACCGCGACCTTCTCCTTCTGGAGGCGGGACTCCTTCGTCAGGCGCGGGATCGCCTTCTCGATGGACTGGAGGTCCGCGAGGATGAGCTCGGTGTTGATCGTCTCGATGTCGTCCTTCGGCGAGACCTTGCCGTCGACGTGGACGACGTTCTCGTCGGCGAAGGCGCGGATGACCTGGCAGATCGCGTCCGACTCGCGGATGTTCGCGAGGAACTTGTTGCCGAGGCCCTCGCCCTCCGACGCACCGCGCACGATGCCCGCGATGTCGACGAAGTCGACCGTCGCCGGGAGGATCTTCTGCGAGCCGAAGATGCCGGCCAGTACCTGGAGGCGCGCGTCCGGGACGCCGACGACGCCGACGTTCGGCTCGATCGTGGCGAACGGGTAGTTGGCCGCCAGCACGTCGTTCTTGGTCAGGGCGTTGAACAGGGTCGACTTGCCGACATTCGGCAGGCCGACGATTCCGATCGTGAGCGACACGTTGGCGACTTCCCGTAGCTGGAGGGGGCGGCGGCCCGGTAGTGGGCCATCGGACAGTTTACTTTCCGATGAGGGGGCACGGATGTACGCGTGTCCGGGCACGCGATCGGCGGCCCCCCGCCTAGTTTTGGGGGGTGGAGCGATACAAGGCGCGTACGGTACGTCACCCGGCGGAGCGGGCCCCCGCGACCCCCGCAACCCCCGGGCGGGGGGCGGTACGGAGGCTGCCGCGCCCGCGGCTGACCGGGATCGGCGGCGGGCTGTTCGCGTGCGCCGCGATGTTCGTGGTCGGCGGCATCGACTGGCTGCTGTTCGGCGCCTCGCTGTTCGTCTACGGGCTGCTCTTCCTGCCCGTGGCGGCCGCCACCGCCCTGTGGGTGCGCCCCGCCGACCTGATCACCGCGCCGATCACCGCCCCGATCGCCTTCGCCATCGGGGTGTGGCCCGTGTCCGGCGGCTCCGGCGGCTTCGCCGGGGAGATCATGGGGCTGGTGTCCGCGCTGTCCCTGCACGCCGGCTGGCTGTACGCCGGGACGCTCATCGCCGCCCTGATCGTGGTCGTGCGCAAGGCCGTACTGATCGGGCGGCGCAGGAGCGTGCCCCGCCGCGTCGCCTGAGACTCGTTCTAGACGGATGAGGCCTGCCGCGCCGCCATCGCCGCGCCCACGATGCCCGCGTTGTTCTGGAGCTCGGCCGGGACGATCTTCGCGCGGACGCCCTCGATCAGCGGCAGGAACTTCTCCGGCTTGCGGCTCACTCCCCCGCCGATGATGAACAGGTCCGGGGAGAACAGCATCTCCACGTGGGCCAGGTACTTCCCCACCCGGTGCGCCCAGCGCTCCCACGTGAGGTCCCCGTCCTCCTTCGCCTTCACCGAGGCCCGCGTCTCCGCGTCGTGGCCCTTCAGCTCCAGGTGACCCAGCTCGGTGTTGGCCACCAGCCGCCCGTCCGTGAACAGCGCGCTGCCGATCCCGGTGCCCAGCGTGAGCAGGATGACGGTGCCGCCGACCCCGCGCCCCGCCCCGTAGGCCATCTCCGCGATCCCCGCCGCGTCCGCGTCGTTCAGGACCGTGACCGGGCGGCCCTCCAGGCGCGAGGAGAGCATCGCCGCCGTGTCCACGCCGATCCAGGCCTTGTCCAGGTTGGCCGCCGAACGGGTGACCCCGCCCGTGACGACCCCGGGGAAGGTGACCCCAACCGGGCCGTCCCAGCCGAAGTGGCGCACCACCTCGACGACGCAGCCGGCCACCCCGTCGGGAGTGGCCGGCTGTGGTGTCAGTACCTTGTGGCGCTCCTGCGCCAGATCGCCGCGGTCCAGGTCCACGGGAGCGCCCTTGATCCCGGAACCGCCGATGTCCACACCGAAGATCTGCATGCACACACCGTACGAAATGACCCGCCGGAGCGCTCTGCCCGCGATGGGCTCGAACCGGTCTACTTCTCGGAGACGGCCTACTTCTCGGAGACGGCCTACTTCTCGGAGACCAGCTCCGCCGCCTCCGCGCGCAGGTCCCGGCGCAGCTCCTTCGGCAGCGAGAAGACGATCGACTCCTCGGCCGTCTTGACGATCTCCACGTCCGCGTACCCGCGCTCGGCGAGCCACTCCAGCACCTCTTCGACCAGCACCTCCGGCACCGAGGCGCCCGAGGTCAGGCCCACCGTGGTGACGCCCTCCAGCCAGGCCTCGTCGATCTCGCTCGCGAAGTCGACCAGGTACGAGGCCTTCGCGCCCGCGTCGAGGGCGACCTCGACCAGCCGGATCGAGTTCGAGGAGTTCTTGGAGCCGACGACGATGACCAGGTCGCAGTCCTTGCCCATCACCTTGACCGCCTCCTGGCGGTTGGAGGTGGCGTAGCAGATGTCGTCGCTGGGCGGCGAGACGAGCAGCGGGAACTTGGTCTTCAGCGCGTCGACCGTCTCCATCGTCTCGTCGACCGACAGGGTGGTCTGCGACAGCCAGACGACCTTCGACTCGTCGCGGACGGTCACCTTCTCCACGTCGTGCGGGCCGTCCACGATGGTGATGTGGTCCGGGGCCTCGCCGGAGGTGCCGATGACCTCCTCGTGGCCCTCGTGGCCGATGAGGAGGATGTCGAAGTCCTCGTTCGCGTACCGGATGGCTTCCTTGTGCACCTTGGTGACCAGCGGGCAGGTCGCGTCGATCGTCGCGAGCTTGCCGCGCGCCGCCTCCTCGTGCACGACGGGGGCCACGCCGTGTGCGGAGAACATCACGATGGAGCCCTCGGGCACCTCCTCCGTCCGCTCGACGAAGATGGCGCCCTTCCTCTCCAGGGTCTGCACGACGTACTTGTTGTGCACGATCTCGTGCCGGACGTAGACCGGCGCACCGTACTGCTCAAGGGCTTTCTCGACGGCGATCACGGCTCGGTCCACGCCCGCGCAGTAGCCGCGGGGGGCGGCGAGCAGGACGCGGCGGGATGCGGGAGCAGGGGCGGGAGCAGTCATACGCTCCATCGTACGGGGGTCTCCAGGAGGCCGGAGATCCCCCGTTCGGCACAAACTGGGTCGAATGTCAGTACCGGCTATCCCCCGGAGGAACGATGGCGTCCGCGACGGATTCCAGTACGGCGCCCGTCCCACCCGCCGGCACACCGGACACCTCCCTGCGCCGCAGTCTCGGCTTCCGGGACCTGGTCGTCTACGGGCTGCTCTTCATCGCCCCCATGGCCCCGGTCGGCGTCTTCGGGACCCTCGACGCCAAATCGCACGGCGCCGTCGCCCTCGTCTACCTCGCCGCGACGGTCGCGATGGCCTTCACCGCCTTCTCGTACGCCCAGATGGTGCGCGTGGCCCCGCAGGCCGGCTCCGTCTTCACGTACGCCCGCAAGGGCCTCGGCGAGGGCCCCGGCCTGATCGCCGGCTGGATGGCGATGCTCGACTACCTGCTGATCCCGGCGGTCGCGTACCTCTTCTCCGGGATCGCCATGCACGCCCTGGTCCCGGAGGTCTCCCGGTGGGTGTGGACGGCCCTGGCGGTGGTCGTGACCACCCTGCTCAACCTGTGGGGCGTACGGGCGGCGGCGCGCGTGGGCTTCGCCGTGCTGGCCATGGAGATCCTGGTCCTCCTGGTGTTCCTGGTCTCGGCGGTGATCTCCTTGGTCCGGGACGGGGCGCAGCGCGGCTGGCTCTCCCCTCTCACCGGCGACGGCTCGCTGGGCTTCTCGGCGGCCGCCGTGCTCGGCGCGGTCTCCGTCGCGGTCCTGTCGTACCTGGGCTTCGACGCCATCGCCTCCTTCGCCGAGGAGGTGACCGGGGGCAGTGCGAAGGTGGCGCGGGCCGTGCTGTTCTGCCTGGCTCTGACCGGGGTGCTGTTCATCGCCCAGACCTATCTGGCGGCCCTGCTGACGCCGGTCTCCTCGGCGGAGCTGGCGGCCGACCCGGCGCTTCAGGGGCCGGCCTTCTACAACACGGTCGAGGCCTCGGTGGGCGAATGGCTGCACGACCTGGTCGCCGTCAGCAAGGCGATCGGGGCGGCCTTCGCGGCGCTGGCCGGGCAGGCGGCGGCCGGCCGGCTGCTCTTCGCGATGGCCCGCGACCGGCGGCTGCCGCGCTTCCTCTCCCACACCTCCCGCGGCACCCCGCGCCCGGCCCTGCTGGTGGCGGCCACGGTGACGCTGATCGCGGCGGTGTGGGCGGCCCGGCGCGACGACGGGCTGGACCACCTGGTCTCGGTGGTCGACGTGGGCGCTCTGGTGGCGTTCACGCTGCTGCACGCCTCGGTGGTCGGCTGGTTCGTCGTCAAGCGGCGCGAGGGCGCCCCGGACTGGATCAGGCACCTGGTGATGCCGGTGCTCGGCGCCGCCGTGACCATCGCGGTGATCGTCGAGGCCTCGTGGACGGCGCAGGTGGTGGGGGCGGTGTGGCTGGCGGTGGGCCTGGGGGTCCTGGTGGCCCAGCGCGGGCGACGCGCGCGGGATCGGAGCTCCGGGCCCGGCCCCGGTGTCGGTGAGACCGCATAACCTGCGTGCATGGGTCTGAATACGTCGGCTGACGCGCCGCTGCCGGTCGGTCAGGTGTCCCGGCTCATCGGGGGCTGGATCGACAAGCTCGGCCAGGTGTGGGTGGAAGGGCAGATCACGCAGCTCTCGCGGAGGCCGGGAGCGGGGGTGGTCTTCCTGACGCTGCGCGATCCCTCGCACGACATCTCCCTCAGCGTGACCTGCTTCCGCCAGGTCTTCGACGAGGTCGCGGACTCCGTGACGGAGGGCGCGCGCGTCGTCGTGCTCGCCAAGCCCGAGTGGTACGCCCCGCGCGGGCAGCTGTCCCTGCGGGCCACGGAGATACGGCCCGTCGGCATCGGCGAGCTGCTCGCCCGGCTGGAGCGGCTCAAACGCTCGCTCGCCTCGGAGGGGCTCTTCGCGCTGGACCGCAAGAAGCCGCTGCCGTTCCTGCCCCAGCTGATCGGGCTGGTGGTGGGGCGGGCCTCGGCGGCCGAGCGCGACGTCCTGGAGAACGCGCGGCGCAGGTGGCCGGCGGTCCGCTTCGAGGTCCGCAACGTGGCCGTCCAGGGGGTGCACGCGGTACCCCAGGTGATCCAGGCGGTCAGGGAGCTGGACGCCATGCCCGAGGTGGACGTGATCATCGTGGCGCGCGGCGGCGGCAGCGTGGAGGACCTGCTGCCGTTCTCCGACGAGGAGGTCGTACGGACCGTCGCGGCGGCCCGTACGCCCGTGGTCTCGGCGATCGGACACGAGCCGGACTCCCCGCTGCTGGACCTGGTCGCGGACCTGCGGGCGTCCACGCCCACGGACGCGGCGAAGAAGGTGGTCCCGGACGTCGGCGAGGAGCTGGAGCGGGTGCGCCAGCTGCAGGGCCGGGGGCTGCGCGCCGTGCGCGGGCTGCTCGACCGGGAGGAGCGGGGGCTCGCACACGCGCTCGCGCGGCCGGTCTTCGTCCACCCCCAGCGGATGGTGGAGACCCGGGAGGCCGAGCTGGACGCGCTGCTGGCGCGCACGAGGCGGACCCTGGGGCACTTGCTGGACCGGGCGGACTCGGAGCTGTCGCACACGCTGGCCCGGGTGGTGGCGCTGTCTCCGGCGGCCACGCTGGAGCGCGGGTACGCGGTGCTCCAGCGGGCGGACGGGCACGTGGTGCGTTCGCCGGAGGACGTGGCGGCGGGCGACGTGCTGCGGGCGCGGGTGGCGGAGGGGACCTTCTCGGTGGAGGTCACGGCCCCCGGTCCCGCCTGAGGAGAGGGCACGGGGCACAGGGCGCAGGGGCTTAAGGCCTCAGAAAATCGTTGCAACACACATTTAAGGCGGAAACGGGAATGACAGAGTCCGAAACGGCGCTGGGGTACGAGCAGGCCCGGGACGAACTGATCGAGGTCGTCCGCAAGCTGGAGGCCGGCGGGACCTCCCTGGAGGACTCCCTCGCGCTCTGGGAGCGCGGCGAGGAGCTCGCGAAGGTGTGCCGCCACTGGCTGGAGGGCGCCCGCGCCCGGCTGGACTCGGCGCTGGCGGCGCGGGACTCGGCGGGGCCCGACGGGAACGGCGGGGACGGCGGGGACGGCGGGGACCGGGAGTGAGGTCGCTCACCTCCACCCGGATTTAGTTGAACTTTCATCTACCTGCGTCGTAGTCTCGGGACATCGCTTCGCATTTCCGTACAGAAGAAGGCTTTCCGATGTCTCTCGTTCTCGACGCCGCCGCTCAGGACCTCCTCTTCCGTGAGGCGCGCACCGCCAACACGTTCTCCGACGAGCCGGTGACCGAGGAGCAGATCCAGGCCATCTACGACCTGGTGAAGTTCGGCCCGACCGCCTTCAACCAGACCCCGCTGCGCATCACCCTGGTCCGCTCCCCCGAGGCCCGCGAGCGCCTGGTGAAGCACATGGCCGAGGGCAACCAGGCCAAGACCCTCGCCGCCCCGCTGGTCGCGATCCTGTCCGCGGACAACGAGTTCCACGAGGAGCTCCCGCAGCTGCTCCCCCACTTCCCGCAGGCCAAGGACATGTTCTTCGCCGAGCGTCCGGTCCGCGAGCAGTCCGCGCTGGTCAACGCCTCGCTGCAGGCCGCCTACTTCATCCTGGGCATCCGCGCCGCCGGCCTCGCCGCCGGCCCGATGACCGGTCTGGACTTCGCCGGCCTGGGCAAGGAGTTCCTGGACGGCGACCACACCCCGCTGATGGTCGTCAACATCGGCAAGCCGGGCGAGGACGCCTGGTTCCCGCGCTCCCCGCGCCTGGAGTTCGACCAGGTCGTCACGACCGTCTGAGTCCGAGCCCCTGACGAAGAAGGGGGGGAGACACGCGGCGAGCCGGGGGCGGGGGGGGCGGGGCCCGGTCGGGGCCCGGGGCGGGGGGGCCGGGGGCTTGCCCCCGGTTTCGGGAAGGGGCGGGGTGGGGGGAC
>NZ_JBHYVM010000006.1:128489-165167 GCF_042750105.1 Streptomyces sp. NPDC059443
CTTCTCACCCTTATCCCCCCACGCGAGGGCGTTCCGGTGGGGGGGGGTTTTTTTTTTTTTATACCCCCCCGCCCCCCCCCCGCCCCGCCCCCGCCCGCCCCCCCCCCCCTTCTCGCGCATGAGCGCCACTACTGCTGCTCGGGGCCCTGCTTGAACTCCAGCGCCGCGGCCATCACCCCGAGGTCCTCGAAGGAGCCCGTCCCGGTCACCACGGTGACGTAGCCCTTCTCCTGCCGCACGAGGGCGTCGTACTTCTCCCCGTCCCAGCGCTCCCAGGTCCGGTCCCCGACCTGCTGCGTCTGCCCGGTGGCCGCCGCCTTCTGCGTCACCTTGCGGATGTAGCCCGCCGTGGTGTCCGTGGACTGCTCCACCGCCACGTACTGCTCGCGCGGGTCCAGGAACCCCAGGTGCCAGGAGCTGGCTTCCTTCCCGTCGTACGTCACGGAGGTCGCCCGCCACTCCGCCGGCAGCCCGACGGGGGCGGCCACCGGGTACGGGGCCGCGCGCCGGGCCGTGAGCTTCTCGACCCGGTAGTCGATCACCCGCGTCGGGTCGGCTTTCTCGTCATGTGGGATGAAGATGTAGATCCCGCCCACGACGAGACCGATCGCCATCAGCGAGAGGACCATGTCCCGAATCGTCTGCTTGCCTTTCATACCTGCCACCCGACCATGGTCCCGCATCGCCCGGGGCGATCACCGCCGGGGTCCGCGTCGCGCCCGGCGCGGCGCGCAAGATGTCCGCTCAGGACAATCGGCTGACCGATATACCGCTCATACGTGACCCGGTCTGCTCAATTTATCGACGTACCGATAGAGTCCAGGGACCCTCACTCTCCCGGCCGTCGCCGTACAGAAAGGTGCGCTCCGATGACCGAGCACAACCTGCCGCCTCAGCTCGAAGTCTCTCCGGAGGCACCCGACCGCAACCTCGCACTGGAGCTCGTCCGGGTCACCGAGGCCGCCGCCATGGCCGCGGGCCGCTGGGTCGGGCGCGGCGACAAGCTCGGCGCGGACGGCGCCGCGGTCAACGCCATGCGCACCCTGATCTCCACCGTCTCGATGAACGGCGTCGTCGTCATCGGCGAGGGCGAGAAGGACGAAGCCCCGATGCTCTTCAACGGCGAGCGGGTCGGCGACGGCACCGGTGCCGAGGTCGACATCGCCGTGGACCCGATCGACGGCACCACCCTGAACGCCAAGGGCATGCCGAACGCCATCGCCGTCCTGGCCGCCGCCGACCGCGGCACCATGTTCGACCCGTCCGCGGTGTTCTACATGGAGAAGCTGGTCACCGGCCCCGAGGCCGCCGACTTCGTCGACATCAACGCCCCGGTCTCCGTCAACATCCGCCGCGTCGCCAAGGCCAAGAACATGGCCGTGGAAGACGTCACCGTGGTCATCCTGGACCGCCCCCGCCACGAGGGCATCGTCAAGGAGATCCGCGAGACCGGCGCCCGCATCAAGTTCATCTCCGACGGCGACGTCGCCGGCTCGGTCATGGCGGTCCGCGAGGGCACCGGCGTCGACCTGCTCCTGGGCATCGGCGGCACCCCCGAGGGCATCATCTCGGCCTGCGCCATCAAGTGCCTCGGCGGCACCATCCAGGGCAAGCTCTGGCCGAAGGACGAGGCCGAGCGCCAGAAGGCCATCGACGCGGGCCACGACCTGGACCGGGTCCTACACACCAACGACCTGGTCTCCGGCGAGAACGTCTTCTTCGTCGCGACCGGCATCACGGACGGCGAGCTGCTGCGCGGCGTCCACTACCGCTCCGAGACCGCCACGACCTCCTCGCTGGTCATGCGCTCGAAGTCGGGCACGATCCGCCAGATCGACTCCACCCACCGGCTCTCGAAGCTCCGCGCGTACAGCGCGATCGACTTCGACCGCGCCCAGTAGGACGCGCAGGGCACGGCAAGGGGCGCTCCCGCGTGCGGCGGGAGCGCCCCTTCCGCATGTCCGTCCACGCGCGCCTACGGGGCTTCGCGCACGCCCCCGCCCACGAGGCCTACGAGGCTTCGCGCAGCTCCCCCGCCCGGCGCCGCCGTCGGGTCAGCACCACCCGGCGCTCGGCGGCCGTCAGGCCGCCCCAGACGCCGTAGGGCTCCGGCTGGAGCAGCGCGTGCTCCCGGCAGGCGACCATGACGGGGCAGCGGGCACAGACCCGCTTGGCGGCGTCCTCGCGGGACAGCCGGGCCGCGGTCGGCTCCTTGGAGGGGGCGAAGAACAGCCCGGCCTCATCGCGCCGGCACACCGCGTCGGCGTGCCATGGCCCGTCCTCTTCCCTGGCCGGCACCCGCGGCTTCGGCACGGCCGCCGCCGGCCGCCCCTGAAGCGTCTGGACGGCGGCTACCTGTAGGGACTGGCGCGGCGGATGCGGCACGGTCTACTCCTGACGACGTATACGCGAGCGAGAGACGATGCACCTGTCCCTACCCGCTGTGCGCGCCCCTATGCACCGAGTGCCGCCGATCCGGACGGTTCGACCGAAACGTGACGCCGTCGTTGGCCGGTGCCCGCGCCCACGCCTGCGCCTACCCTTCGAGGCGCTTGCGGAGCCTGCCCGCCAGGTCCACCAGCCGGGCGCCGCGCTTGTGCCGCGCCTCGATGTTGCCCAGCAGGGCGAAGCCGCGGACGATCACGACCGGGGCCTGCGGGTCCGCCGAACCGCCCTGGCCCTCGCCGTGCACCTCGACGTTGCCGAGCACCCCGCTGCCGTAGCCGCGCAGCGTGACGTTCTCCGGGACGGAGATCTCGACGTTGCCCAGGACGCAGGTCACGTTGATCTCGGTGACCTGCTGCTGGAAGACGGCTTCGGTGAGGTCGATGTTGATGTCGCCGAAGACGGAGACCGCGCGGGTGTTCGCCCCCGGCCGCCAGCGACCCTTGCGGGAGGAGCTGCTGAACACCGCGACGAGGGTCTCGGCCGGGAGGCCCGCCGGCTGCTGCCCCGCGTACCCCGCGGCGGCGTACGCGGGCTGCCGCTGTCCGGTGTCGCCACCGGCCGCGGGCAGGTCCCGTACGAGTACGTCCAGCTCACCGACCGTCTTGACGGCGTACAGGGAGTCGAGCCGGTCGGAGTGCTCTTCGGCGGTCAGCCGGCCCTCGGCGACGGCGTCGGCGAGGATCTGCGCGATCCGGTCCCGGTCGGCGTCGGAAGCGCGCAGCCCGGCAGGGGCGGGCGCGGGGGCGGAGGGGTGCTTTTCCAGGTCCACACCGCCCAGCATAGCGAGACACGATAGATCGCGATACTGGGCGGTGAGCCTTACCTCACAGACAAACGTCCCGGCGGAGGTCCTACGCTGGATACCGCGCTGCCAATTTGGTCGCCAGCGCCGTCTGCCGAGTGAGGAATGACTGCCGTCATGCCAGAGTTTGCGTACACCGACCTGCTGCCCCTGGGCGAGGACACCACCCCCTACCGGCTGGTGACCTCCGAAGGCGTCTCGACCTTCGAGGCCGACGGCCGTACGTTCCTCAAGGTCGAGCCGGAGGCGCTGCGCAAGCTCGCCGAAGAGGCGATCCACGACATCCAGCACTTCCTGCGCCCCGCGCACCTCGCGCAGCTGCGCCGCATCATCGACGACCCGGAGGCTTCGGCGAACGACAAGTTCGTGGCGCTCGACCTCCTCAAGAACGCGAACATCGCCGCGGCCGGCGTCCTGCCGATGTGCCAGGACACGGGCACGGCGATCGTGATGGGCAAGCGCGGCCAGAACGTGCTGACGGAGGGCGCCGACGAGGCGGCCCTGTCCCGCGGCATCTACGACGCCTACACCCGCCTGAACCTGCGCTACTCGCAGATGGCCCCGATCACCATGTGGGAGGAGAAGAACACCGGCTCGAACCTGCCCGCGCAGATCGAGCTGTACGCGACCGACGGTGGCGCGTACAAGTTCCTCTTCATGGCCAAGGGCGGCGGCTCCGCCAACAAGTCCTTCCTCTACCAGGAGACCAAGGCGGTCCTCAACGAGGCCTCCATGATGAAGTTCCTGGAGGAGAAGATCCGCTCGCTGGGCACCGCGGCCTGCCCGCCGTACCACCTGGCGATCGTGGTCGGCGGCACCTCGGCCGAGCACGCGCTCAAGACCGCGAAGTACGCCTCCGCGCACTACCTGGACGAGCTGCCGACCGAGGGCTCCGCACTGGGCCACGGCTTCCGCGACGAGGCCCTGGAGCAGCAGGTCTTCGAGCTGACCCAGAAGATCGGCATCGGCGCGCAGTTCGGCGGCAAGTACTTCTGCCACGACGTCCGCGTGGTCCGCCTGCCCCGCCACGGCGCGTCCCTCCCGGTCGCGATCGCCGTCTCCTGCTCGGCGGACCGCCAGGCCACCGCGAAGATCACCGCCGAGGGCGTCTTCCTGGAGCAGCTGGAGCGCGACCCGGCCCGTTTCCTGCCGGAAACCACGGACGAGCATCTCTCCGACTCCTCGGACGTGGTCTCCATCGACCTGAACCAGCCGATGGAGTCGATCCTCGCGACCCTCTCCCAGCACCCGGTCAAGACCCGCCTGTCCCTGACCGGCCCGCTGGTCGTGGCGCGCGACATCGCGCACGCCAAGATCAAGGAACTCCTCGACACGGGCGCCGAGATGCCGCAGTACCTCAAGGACCACCCGGTCTACTACGCGGGCCCCGCGAAGACCCCCGAGGGCTACGCCTCCGGCTCCTTCGGCCCGACCACGGCCGGCCGCATGGACTCCTACGTGGAGCAGTTCCAGGCGGCGGGCGGCTCCAAGGTCATGCTGGCCAAGGGCAACCGTTCCCAGCAGGTGACGGACGCGTGCGCCGCGCACGGCGGCTTCTACCTCGGCTCGATCGGCGGCCCGGCGGCGCGCCTCGCCCAGGACTGCATCAAGAAGGTCGAGGTCCTGGAGTACGAGGAGCTCGGCATGGAGGCGGTCTGGAAGATCGAGGTCGAGGACTTCCCGGCCTTCATCGTGGTCGACGACAAGGGCAACGACTTCTTCCAGAACCCGGCCCCCGAACCGACCTTCACCCACATCCCGGTCCGCGGCCCGGGTCTGTAGCACGAAGAACGCGAGGGCCCCTCTGCCGATCGGCGGAGGGGCCCTCGCGCATGTCCGCCGATCGGCAGATGGAGCCGGCGCCGCCGGGAGGCGAGGCTTTGCCCGTACCCAAACAACCCTTGGAAAACGGGAGTTCACGATGAAGAACCGCACCCGCGCCCTCGCCGTCGCCGGATCCGCCACCGCACTGCTCGCCACCCTGGTCGCGGCGGCCCCGGGCCCCGCCGCCTCCCCGGCGCCCAGGCTCGCCGCCGTGCACGGGGCGGCCTCGGTCCTGTACGCCTACTCACCCGACGACGACATCCGCTTCACGGTCGATGCCGACGCGGCCCCGTTCAGCAGGCCGCTGAACGCCCCCGGCGGCGAGAAGGGCCTTCCGACGGACGCCCGCGGGAAGGTGACCGTGTACCACTACTCCCCCGGGCACAACGTGACCGGCACGTCCGAGGCCGAGGTGGACTGCCTGGTCACGGGCGGCAGGACGGCCACGATCACGGCGGTGGTCACCAAGTCGACCGTCGGTGAGACGGGCCGGCGGATCGGCATCAGCGTCCAGGACGGCGAGCACGGCGAGCCCGACCGGCTCGGCTTCTCGTGGGGCATCGCCAACGCCGACGTGAAGCCCGACGGCTCGGCCGTCGAGGCCACGGTCGGCACCTGCATGGCCCCGGCCCCCTTCACGACGGTGATCAAGGGCGGCTTCAAGGTCGCTCCGGCCCCGCTGCCGCCGCTTCCCCACTGAACCTCTCCCGGCCGACCGCACCCCGTGCGCGCCGTCAAGGTTTGAGCGCCTGCTACTCGGCTATTCCGTACGTGCCGAGAAGCCGGCTTCTTGGAGCAGGGCCGTCAGGTGGCGGGCCTCCACCGGGGTGGCGTGGTAGCCGTCGCGGGATACCTCCCGGACCTCCGTGATCGTCATTCCGAGCACGTCGCGGAACACCTTCAAGGCCGCGCCGCCGGAGGCGTCCACGCGGAGCAGGACCGTGCCCTCGGCCGCGACGATGGCCGCGCGGACGTGGTCGGGTGCCCGTCCCCAGCCGTAGTCGAGGTTGCACCCGTCGCGCGGCCCCCCGAACTCACACCGGTCGCACTCCCACTCCGCTTCCCAGCGCAGCCGCCCACCGTCGATGCGCTGCCACGCGTGGTAGGCGCAGCGCGGGCATGGTGCACAGACGGTCCAACCTGATTCCGGCATGGCGCCACCCTGCCCTGCCCGGAGGGGGACCGCATCCGGTTAACGTCGGGGACACGACCCCGCGGCAGCATGTTCACCCCGGTTTGCGAGGATTTCCCGTATGGCAGCGACGACCTCCCTCCCCACGGCCCGCGGAACGCGGGTCATCGCGCATCGTGGGGCCTCCCACGCGCACCCCGAGCACACCATCGAGGCCTATCGGCAGGCCATCGCCGACGGGGCCGACGCCCTGGAGTGCGATGTGCGGCTCACCGCCGACCGGCGGCTGGTCTGCGTGCACGACCGCAGCGTCGAGCGGACCTCCGACGGGCGCGGGGTCGTCTCCGAGATGACCTACGAGGAGCTGCGCGGCCTCGACTTCGGGGCGTGGAAGGGCGAGGAGCACCGCGGGGCCCGGGTGCTGCTCTTCGAGGACCTGCTCCGGGAGGCGCTGGCCGCGCCGTACCCCGTCGGGCTGGCCGTCGAGACCAAGCACCCCACCCGTGCGGGCGGCCGGCTGGAGGCCGAGCTCGTACGGGTGCTCCGGGAGCACGGGCTGGCCGACGGGGCCGGCGGCCGCGTCGAGGTGATGAGCTTCTCCCGCACCGCGCTGACCCGGATGCACCGGCTCGCCCCCGGGCTGCCCGCCGTTTACTTGATCGAGCGCAGGATCCGGCCGGTGCGGCCCCCGTACGCCACCCACGCGGGCCCGGGCATCGACCTGGTCCGGCAGGACCCGGGTCTGGTGGGCCGGCTGAAGGCGAAGGGGCTGCGGGTTCGGGTCTGGACGGTGGACGAGCCCGAGGACGTGGAGCTGTGCCTGCGGCTCGGCGTGGACACGATCATCACCAACCGGCCCCGGGCGGTGCGGGAGCAGCTGGAGTCCCGCTGATCCGGTGATCCCGGTGCGGGCAGCACCCCGCATTGGCTGGTTCGCACTCGTGACAGCCGGTCGGTATGCCCCGAACGTATGGCGTGGCGTGCGGAGCGGGGGGATCCTGCCGCGATCGCGCCGGGCCGACGACTCGACAGGCGCCCACCAGCGCCGTGGCGCAGGCGAGGGTGACTGGGGCATGGGCACACAGCGACAGGCGAGACGACAGACGAGGCGTCCGGCCGTCAGCGGCTTGGACGTCAGCGGCTTAGAGGGCGGCGCCGCCGGCACCACCGGCGGCGCGGGCGACGGTCCCCGCTATCTCGTCCTCGGACCGCTGGAGGTCCGCCGGGCCGGAGCGCCGTGCACGCCGGGTCCGCTCAAGCACCGGGCCCTG
Organism: Streptomyces sp. NPDC059443; assembly: GCF_042750105.1. Classification (NCBI taxonomy): domain Bacteria; kingdom Bacillati; phylum Actinomycetota; class Actinomycetes; order Kitasatosporales; family Streptomycetaceae; genus Streptomyces; species Streptomyces sp. NPDC059443. Next base: position 135,967 of record NZ_JBHYVM010000006.1, read on the forward strand.
CTCGCGGTGCTGCTGCTGCACGCCAACCGGCTGGCCCCGGCGGACCTGCTGATCGACGAGTTGTGGGACGGACACCCGCCCAGATCCGCCCTCGCGACCCTGCAGATGTACGTGTCCGGGCTGCGCCGGACGCTGGACCCGGGCCACGGCCGCGCGGGCGGCGACCCGCGCCTCCACCCCGTGCTCCGCACGGCCGGCTCCGGCTACGTGCTGTCCGTGGCACCGGGCGAACTGGACCTGGACCTCTCCCGCGCCGGGGCCTCGCACGGCCGGCGTCTGCTGGCCTCCGGTGACTGCGCTGCCGCCAGCTGGGCCTTCTCCTCGGCGCTCGCGCTGTGGCGGGGCCGCCCGCTGGCCGACCTGGGGCCGGCGCGACTGCCCGCGTACCACGCGGTCCGGCTGGAGGAGGAGCGGCTCGCGCTGGTCCACGACCGGATCGGCGCCGACATCTGCGCGGGACGGTCCCAGGAGGTGGTCGCGGAGCTGGCCGAGCTGTGCGCCCGGCACCCGCTGCGCGAGGCCTTCCACGAACAGCTGATGCTGGCCCTGGCCGGCACCGGCCGGCGGGCCGAGGCGCTGGACGCGTACACCCGCGCCCGGCGCGTGGTCGTCGAGGGCACCGGCATCGAGCCGGGGCCCGACCTCCAGGCCGTACAGCAGGCCCTGCTGAGCGGGTTACGCCCGTCCGCCACCGTCCACGGGCGATGTCGTGGCCCCCGGATCCTCCAGCCCGCCACGCACTGAAACCGGGAGGCCTGAACCCGGGAGGCCTGAACCCGGGAGGCCTGAACCCGGTGGGCCCAGGCGCCAGCCGAGGCGGCGCCGGTAGTAGACCAGCGGTTCGGCGTCCGCCACCGTGCAGCCCTCCACCTCGGCCACCAGCACCACGTGGTCCCCGTGCGGAAGGACCGCGGCCACCCGGCACTTGAGGTGGACCGGGACGCCCGCGATCCGGGGCGTCCCGTCGTCCCAGTCCCACACCACGTCCGCGAACTTGTCCCGGGAGCGCCCCGCGAACACCTTCGCGAGGGCCTCGTCCGCGGAGCCCAGCAGATGCGCCCCGAAGGGCGTGCCCACCCGGGCGTCCATGGCCCGGTACGTACGCGACCCGCGCGCGAGCGCCACCATCACCGACGGCGGGGCCACGCTGTAGGAGCTGAAGGAGGACACCAGCAGTCCGCACGGGCTCCCGTCGGCGCGGCGCGCGCAGACCACCGCCACCCCGGACACCAGCCGGGCCATCGCCTCGGTGAAGGCGGCCGTGGCCGTGGCCGTGACCGTGGCATCGCCCGCGGCCACGGCCGCCGGGTCGGCCGGCAAGGCACCCGGCAAGGTGCCCGGCCGCAGTTCCGGCCTCTCCTCGCGCTGCCGCAGGCTCATCCGGTCCGCTCCGCCTCAGACGGTGCTGCGCTCGGCGGCGCGCAGGCAGGAGTCCCGTTGCCGGACCGCGTCGGGGTCGCCCGTGGCCGCGTACACGGCGTCGAAGTCCGTCGCGGCCTGCGCGAACCGGCCGGCCGCCTCGTGGACCACGGCCCGGTTGAAGCGGAAGTCGGGCCGGTCGGCCAGCTCCACCGCCCGGTCGAAATCGGCGGTCGCGGCCGGCAGATCGCCCTCCAGGTAGGCCAGTTCGCCCTTGACGGCCCAGGCCTCGGCCATCCCCGGATCACCGGCCAGCGCGGCCGCGAGCGCCTCGGCGGCCTCCTTGGTCCGGCCCGCCTCCGCCAGCAGCCGGCCCCGCAGGCACAGCAGGTGGGCGTGGCCAGGGGCCAGGGACAGCCCGGCGTCCACGTCCGCGAGGGCCGCCTCGGCCTCTCCCGCGTCGGCGAACAGGCCGGCCCGGCCGAGCAGCGCCTCCTGGTGGCCCGGTTCCAGCTCCAGGGTGCGGTCGAAGTCGGCCAGCGCGCCTTCGGTGTCGCCGAGTTCCAGCCGGGCGTCGCCCCGGTTGTAGTAGGCCTCCGGGAAGGGTGCTTCGAGGGACAGGGCCCGCTCGTAGTCGGCGATGGCCTCCTCGATGCGGCCCAGTTTGCGCAGGATGTTGCCCCGGTTGAAGTAGTGGTCCGCGAAGTCGTCGTCCGCGTCCATGATCTCGGCGTAGTCCTCCAGGGCCGCTTCCAGCCGCCCGCTCATGCTGTTGACCTGGGCCCGGTTGTAGCGCAGGCCGACCCGGTGCCAGGTCTTCTCCCCCAGGCCCAGCTCCCGGCCGAGCCGCTCGATCCCCTCGTCGAGCAGCCGCAGCGCCTCGTCGGGGCGGCCGTCGCGGACCTCCACGAGGGCGAGCCCGTTGCGGTTGAAGACCGAGTAGAAGGACCGCTCCTTGGGGTCGGGCAGCAGGTCGGCCAGCGCGATGGCCGTGTTGACCCAGGCCCGCGCCCGGCGCGGGTCGCGCCGCTCCTCCGGGTAGTGGCGTGCGTAGAGCATGCCGATCTCGTAGGCGAGCTTCATGTGGTGCGCGGGGTTCAGGGTGGCCGTCCGTGCTTCCTCCTGGAGCACGGCCGACTCGTCGGGGCGGCCGGCCGCCGCGAGACAGACGCCGGACTCCCGGATGAACACCCACCACAGTTCGGGGCGTTCGGCCGGGTCCACGAACCGCCGTCCCTCATCGCCCAGTTCGGCCGCGATGTGGTAGAAGCCCAGGTACTTGCAGCGCAGCAGGGCCGCGCGCAGGGCCTCGACCCCGGCTCCGGCCGCGTCGGAGCCGCGCATCAGGTGGTACGGCAGGGCGCCCAGCCGGAGCGAGGGTTCGCGCTCCTCGGCCCGCTCGGCGAGTTCGGCGGCGCGGCGGTCGTGGAGTGCGGCGCGCTCGGCCGCGCCGAGGCGCTCGTAGGCCTCGGTCAGCGCCGGGTCGTCGGCCACGCAGTCCCCGTCGACGTACGCGCGGGCCGCCTCCGGACCGGGGGTCGGCGCTACGGAGTCTGCGCCCCGCGTCCGCGTCGTGTACGCGGCCAGCGCGTCCGGGAGCGAGAGCGAGGGGAAGCCGGGCGGGTCCAGCAGCCGGGCCGTCCCCGAGCAGAGCACGAGGGTGAGCAGCTCGGGCGGGATCCGGCGCAGGGCGGCCGCCAGGAACTCCTGGTCGGTGACGTCCGCGTGCTGGACGTTCTCCACCACCAGGGTGCGCGGGCCGCGCGCCGCGTCGGCGAGGGCGGCGAGCAGGAAGTCCACGATGCCGTGGGCGACGCGCAGGGAGTGCAGGCGGGCCGGGTAGCGGCTCACCTCCCCGGCGGTCGACTGCTCCTCGATGTGGTGGGTGATCGGCGGTACCAGCGGGGCCAGTTCGGGCGTGCTCTCCTGGAGCTCGATGTAGTGCCGGGCCGCCAGGGCGGGCCGCCGCTCCAGCGCCTCGGGGGCCAGCAGCCGCAGCAGGGTTCCGGCGGCGGTGTACGGGCCGCGCAGGCGCCGGTGCGCGTCCACGGAGGCGAGCAGCGGGGGCAGGCCGAGGCCGGCCGCCAGCGCCTCGCGCTCGTGACGGTGTGGCGCGGAGATCCAGTGGTGCCCGCTCATCGATGACTCCTAGTGCTGTGGCCGGGATTTCAGGCGATGACGTGGTGGAGCCGGGCCCGCCGGCTGCGGATGCGTTCCCTGGCGGCGAGCCAGAGGGCGATGGCGATCTGGGCGAAGGTCAGGACGAGGAAGACCGCCGCGTCGAGGAGCTGGACCCAGGTCGAGCCGTGGCCCGCGCCGAACCGGTCGATCGAGGCCGAGATCATGTTCAGGAAGACGGGCCCGATGCCCCAGAGGAAGGTGCTGAGGCTGAGGACGTAGCCGACGGGGAGCAGCCAGGAGTACCAGCGGGCGGCCCGCCGGTCCACGGGGTGCCACAGGGACTCGTCGGTGAGCCGGTCGGTGCGTCCGAGCAGCCGGTTGACCCGGTTGGCCAGCATGCGCAGGGAGGTGGTGTGCAGGTCCACGCAGCCGAGCACGGTGGTGATCAGGACGTAGATGTCGGTCCGCAGGTACAGGAAGAACTGCCACAGCACCCGGATGAAGGTCGTGAAGGCCACGGCCAGGCACAGGCGGGCGGTCAGGCCGTGCGTGAAGCCGGCCACGATGACGGCGAGGCTGATCAGGACGGTGTCGGCGACCATCCCGGCGAGGATCGGCAGATAGCGCTTGCGGCGCTCCACCCCGGCCAGGCCGTCCAGCGAGGTCTCGACGACGAGGAAGTAGAACCGGTACGACATCCTCGTGCGCGAGCGGATGCCCAGGCGGCGGCCGGCCAGCGCGTGGAAGATCTCGTGGAGCGCGATCAGCGGGACGGCGACCACGAGCAGGACGAGGGTGATCACCGCGTAGTAGTGGCTGAAGACCAGGTCCTGCGGGGACGGCAGGAGCTCCGGCCTGCGGACCACCGAGACCACCGCCCAGGCCACGGCCAGCCCGTAACAGGCCCAGGCCGCCGGGGAGAAGACCGCCCGGCCGAGCCGCTGCCAGCGCACCGGTTCCGGGGCCGTCTCCGCCTCGCCCTCGGCGCGCACGAAGCCGAGCTCGTGCAGGGCCTCGACCACGTCCCCGACGTCGGCGCGCTCCCCGTACGTGTGCTCGTACCAATCGGCGGCCTGCGCGGGGGTGGCGCCCTCCTGGAGCCGGCGTACGAGTTCGGCTCCGTCGGGCGGGAAGATCGCGTAGGACTCGGTGTCACGGCGTCCGATGGTGACCTCGCCGCCGTCCTCCAGGTAGACCAGCGGATGGAGCGCCAGCGGTACGTCGTCGGAGGTGTCAGAGCTGAGGTGGGCCGGCTCCGCCATGGCGGGCGCTCCGTCTCTCGTCGGCCGGGCGACAGGGTCTGGGGCGGGAGGGCGCCCCCGGAAGTGACCGGGGGCGCCCGTACGCGAACTCGCCCGGGTGTGGTTAGGCGGGGCTCGGGTAGTGCGAGCAGGCGGAAGAGGTCAGGCGGACCGGTCCGGCCTTGCGGATCTGGATCTTCTTCATTGGGATGCACCTCCTTCGGGAGGGTGGTGGGGGCTGGACGTCCTCCATGCTGCTGAGGCCCGCCAGAGGTTCCCCAAACCGCCGCCAAAGCCCGGAGCGCACCGGACCCCGGCGCGGCGCGTCCCGGCCCGGCCCGGCCCGGACATGGAAACGCCCGGCCGGGGTGCGCCGGCCGGGCGTGGGGGGTACGAGTGTGGCGGGGGTGTCGCGTGGAGCGGGGGTTGCGTGGGGCAGGGGTGTTACACGAACCGCTGGTTCGCCGAGCCGTTGCAGGTCTGCAGGCGCAGCGGCTCGTGGGCCGCGGCCACCGTCAGGCACATGCCCGGGGCGGCGGAGGGCCGGATGGTGGCTCCGTCACGGACGAACTGCTGGTTGGCGCCGCCGTGGCAGTTCCAGATGATCATCGCGGTGCCGTTGCCGTAGTTGCCGGCGGGGGCGTCGAGGCAGCGGTCCTGGGTCAGCTGACTGTGGACCGACTTCCTCGCGGAGTCGTACCACCAGCCCTGGTTGCGGCCGCCGTGGCAGTCCCAGCCGATGACGCTGGTGTTGTTGGCGCTGGAGCCGCCGCTGGCGTCGACGCAGTTGCCGGTCGCCTCGTTCTTCAGCGGCTTGTACAGGTCGTCCCACGCCCCGGCCTGCAGGACGGGGGTTCCGGTGCTCGCCGGGTCGGCGCAGGAGGCCTCGCGCAGGCCGGAGTCGTAGAGCTGGGTGAGGCACGACGCGAAGGCGCCGTGGCCGCGGTAGTTGGGGTGGAAGGACTGACGGGCGGTGTTCGAGTCCCACGGGAAGTGGTCCCCGAGGTCGAGGTAGAGGCCGCGGGCCCAGGTGTCCTCCATGCAGACCTCGTGGCCGTTGAAGAGCCGCGAGTTGTCAAGGAAGGTCGCGCCCGCGGCGAGGGCGGCCGCGCGCATGCCCTTCTCGAAGGTGGGCACGGCGTAGTTGCGGCCCCAGGCGGCGTCGGAGTCGTAGCCGGCGCAGCCGCCCGGGAGCTTGCCCGGGAAGTCGGGGTTGTCGTAGAAGTCGGGGCCGATCGGGCTGGGGTAGCCCATCACGACCAGCTTGTAGTCGGAGTCGGCGTAACCGGCGTCGCGCATGACCGTCTTGAGGTCCGCGATCGTCGACTCCACCTTGGGCTTGAGGCCGTCGACGCGCGCCTGCCAGCCCGGACCGTACTTCGGCTCGCAGGTGCCCTGGCTGAGCACCCAGCGTGTGACACAGTCGGTCATGACCGGGCCGAACTGGAGGTCGTCGTTGGCCCCGGCGACCAGCAGCACCATCTTGATCTTGGTGTTGCGGGCCTTGATGGCGAGGCTGTCGCTCTGCACCAGCTCGTCGGCGTACTGCTTGCTGCCGCCGATCTTGATGTTGCCGGTGTAGCCGCCGGAGCAGGCCACGTTGAAGGTGAAGTCGGCCGGGATGCCGGTGCGGTGGATCGCCGAGTCGGGCGAGCGGTGGCACTGGTTGGCCGAGGTGTTGGTGGCGGGGTCGTAGTTGCCGACGCCCTCGCCCGAGATCTCGCTGTCTCCGAGCGAGATCAGGCCGGTCTTGCGGTCCGCGAGCGGGCGGATCGCCGAGTCCCCGTAGATGCTCGTCGCCTCGGCGGCCCGGATGGCCTCCAGTTCGGGCGGGAGCGGGGTCACCGAGGCCCCGGCGGTGGTCGCCGCGTGGGCCATGGGGGTGATGGCGGAGACGCCCCCGAGGGCGGCCGCGACCGCCGCGACGGCGGCGAAGGTAGATCTGAGTCTGATCCTGGATTGTGTACGGGCACGTGCCATGAACGCCTCCCCGATATCAGTGTTACCCCCGGTATTTACTGGTCAGTAAGCGAGTTGGGAACAGTCCGAACAAGACAATTGCTCAACTTTTTGAGGAGGCACCACAAATGACCGACGATCAGCAGTCCGGCAACACCCCCGCCGGCTTCCGCACCGAGCACGACTCCATGGGCGAGGTACTCGTCCCCGCACACGCCAAATGGCGAGCTCAGACCCAGCGCGCGGTGGAGAACTTCCCCATCTCGGGACAGCGCCTGGAGCGCGCCCACATCGAGGCGCTGGCCCGGATCAAGGCCGCGGCCGCCACCGTCAACGCCCGGCTCGGCGTGGTCGACGAGGACGTCGCCGGCGCGATCGCCTCGGCGGCCGCCGAGGTCGCCGGGGGCCGCTGGGACGAGCACTTCCCCGTCGACGTGTTTCAGACGGGTTCCGGGACCTCGTCCAACATGAACGCCAACGAGGTGATCGCCACCCTGGCCACCGAGCGGCTCGGCCGCGCCGTCCACCCCAACGACCACGTCAACGCCTCGCAGAGCTCCAACGACGTCTTCCCGTCCTCCATCCACATCGCCGCCACCGCCGCCGTCACCCGCGAGCTGATCCCCGCCCTGGAGCACCTGGCCGGCGCGATGGAGCACAAGGCCGCCGAGTTCTCCCAAGTGGTCAAGGCCGGGCGGACGCACCTGATGGACGCCACCCCGGTCACCCTGGGCCAGGAGTTCGGCGGGTACGCAGTCCAGCTGCGCTACGGCGTCGAGCGGCTGCGCGCGGCGCTGCCGCGGCTGGCCGAGCTGCCGCTGGGCGGGACCGCCGTGGGCACCGGGATCAACACCCCGCCCGGGTTCTCCGCCGCCGTGATCGCGGAGGTGGCCGCGGCGACCGGACTGCCGCTGACCGAGGCCCGGGACCACTTCGAGGCCCAGGGGGCCCGGGACGCACTGGTGGAGACCTCGGGCATGCTCCGCACGGTCGCCGTCTCGCTCACCAAGATCTGCAACGACCTGCGCTGGATGGCTTCCGGACCGCGCACCGGTTTGGCCGAAATCAATCTCCCGGATCTTCAGCCGGGGTCCTCGATCATGCCCGGCAAGGTCAATCCGGTCGTCCCCGAGGCCGCGCTGATGGTCGCCGCGCAGGTGATGGGGAACGACACGGCGGTCGCCGTGGCGGGGGCCGCGGGCAACTTCGAGCTCAACGTGATGCTCCCCGTGATGGCCCGCAACCTCCTGGAATCCATCCGCCTCCTGGGCAACGTCAGCCGCCTGCTGGCCGACCGCACCGTGGCCGGAATCACCGCCAACACGGCCCGGGCCAGGGAGTACGCCGAGTCCTCGCCCTCCGTGGTGACCCCGCTGAACCGCTACATCGGCTACGAGGAGGCCGCCAAGGTGGCCAAGAAGTCCCTCGCGGAGCGCAAGACGATCCGGGAGGTCGTCCTGGAGTCGGGCTACGTGGACCGCGGCGACCTCACCCTGGAGCAGCTCGACGAGGCCCTGGACGTGCTGCGGATGACCCGCCCCTGAACCGGCCGGTCCGGCTCCGCACAGGGGTCCGGATCCGGTCGTTTCCGGTCCCCGCGGACCTCCGTGACCTGCCCGGCGGCCAGGTTCCGGGCCCCAGCCCTAAGATCTGCGCATGACAGGTACCGGAGGCCGCGGGGGCGGCAGCGCGCGGAACTCGGCACGGGACTCGCCACGGGGCGTCGCCCGGGACTCGGCGCCGGGCGGGCACTGGCTGCCCGGGGAGCAGATCCTCTGGCGCTACCGCGACCACGCGCCCGGCCCGAAGGGCGGCCGGGTCCACATCTGCCGGCCCGTGACCGTGGTGTGCGACACCGACGAGCTCCTCGCCGTGTGGATGGCCCCGGGCACCGAATGCGTCAAACCGGTGCTCGCCGACGGGACCCCCGTCCACGAGGAGCCGCTCGCCACCCGGTACACCGCGCCGCGCACCACCGTACGGTCGCGCTGGTTCGGGGCGGGCGTGCTCAAGCTGGCGCGGCCCGGGGAGCCGTGGTCGGTGTGGCTGTTCTGGGAACACGGCTGGCGTTTCAAGAGCTGGTACGTGAACCTTGAGGAGCCCCGCTCCCGCTGGTCCGGCGGGGTCGACTCCGAGGACCATTTCCTCGACATCTCCGTATACCCAGACCGCACGTGGAAATGGCGGGACGAGGACGAGTTCGCCCAGGCCCAGCGGTCGGGCCTGATGGACCGCGAGCAGGCCCGGCGGGTCCAGGCCGCGGGGCGGGCGGCGGTGGATCTGATCAAGGCCTGGGGGCCGCCGTTCTCCGACGGCTGGCAGGATTGGCGTCCGGACCCGTCCTGGGGAGTACCGGTACTGCCCGAGGACTGGGACCGCACTCCGGCGCATATGACCTCATGAGACCCTTGATGCGCCCCCGGGGGACAAACGTAGGATCGTCCTCCGCCAGGTCGTCGGCAGGGGTGCCGTACGGCCTTCCTTCGGCAAATGACGTCAGGCGAGCGCGACTTGAGCGACTTGACCGGAGAGCTACGCACGACGAGAGGTAACGAGCGGGACGCGGTACCGCGGGGCGATGGTGTCCCCGCCGCTGAGCGGGTATACCGCGACTGACCGAGTTGAGTGCAGCGCACATCGAGCGCAAACGGACGGAATGCCACGCGTGACGGAGTACCCCACCTCTCAGGAGGGCTCACAGCCGGTCGCCCCCGGCGGGCGGACTGACGAGCCGGGCCACGGCAAGGCCCCGGTCCCGGCCGCCGAGGCCGTACGCACGCATGCGCCGGCCCAGGCCGCGGACCAGTCCGCGGGTCTCCCCCGCCCCCGTGACGAGGCTGCCCGGACCCGCGACGGCGAAGCCGCACGCCGCGCGGCCGCGATCACCGGGTCCGGCGCGGCCGGAGGCCCGGGGGCCGGTGCCGGTGCCGTCTCCGCCTCCATCCCCGGCCCCCTCTCCGGTTCCGCGCCCGGCCAGGGCAATGGTCCCGAGGCCATCGCGCGGCGGGAAGGGGACCGGCTGCGCTTCGTCGGGGCCGCCACCCGGCGCATCGCGCGCGGCATCGACCTCGACGAGATCGTGCTCGGGCTGTGCCGGGCCACCGTGCCCACCTTCTCCGACGCCATCCTCGTCTACCTGCGCGACCCCCTCCCCGTGGGCGACGAACGCCCCGTGGGCCCGGTCGTATTAAGGCTCCGGCGCACCGACCGGCTCCGGCCGATCGACGAGTTCACCGGAACCGGCACGGGTGCCGGCTCCCCGGACGGCGAGCTCGACTTCAGCCAGCTCGCCCTGGTCGGCCCGCAGGGTGACCTGCCCGCCGCCGAGCTGTGCGAGATCCGCCCCGGCGGGGCGCTGGCCGAGGTGCTGCGCGGCGTACGGCCCGTCTTCGGGTCCTCGGCCGCCGCGCGGGCCGCGCTGCCGGAGCTGCTGGGCGCGGACCACCCCGTACCGCGCGGCCAGCGGGCCATCCTCGCGCCGCTGCGGGGCCGCCGCCGCGTCATCGGCGCGGCGGTGTTCCTGCGCACCCCCGAGCGGCCGGCCTTCGAGACGAACGACCTGCTGGTCGCCGCCCAGCTGGCCACCCACACCGCACTCGGCATCGACAAGGCCGTGCTCTACGGGCGCGAGGCGTACATCGCCGACGAGCTCCAGCGCACGATGCTGCCCGACAGCCTCCCCCAGCCCACCGGGGTCCGCCTGGCCAGCCGCTACCTGCCCGCCGCCGAGACGGCCCGGGTCGGCGGGGACTGGTACGACGCCATACCCCTGCCCGGCAGCCGGGTCGCACTCGTGGTCGGCGACGTCATGGGCCACTCCATGACCTCCGCCGCGATCATGGGTCAGCTCCGTACGACGGCCCAGACGCTGGCGCAGCTCGACCTGCCGCCCGCCGAGGTCCTGCACCACCTGGACGAGCAGGCGCAGCGCCTGGGCTCCGACCGGATGGCCACCTGCCTCTACGCCGTCTACGACCCGGTGTCGCACCGGATCACCATCGCCAACGCCGGCCACCCGCCGCCGGTCCTGCTGCACCTGGGCGGTCGCGCCGAGGTGCTGCGCGTACCCCCCGGCGCCCCCATCGGCGTCGGCGGCGTGGACTTCGAGGCCGTGGAGCTCGACGCCCCGGCCGGGGCCACCCTCGTGCTGTACACCGACGGGCTGGTCGAGTCCCGGCTCCGCGACGTGTGGACCGGCATCGAGCAGCTGCGCGAGCGCCTGGCCACCACCGCGCAGCTGACGGGCCTGGACCACCCGCCGCCGCTGGAGGCCCTGTGCGACGACATCCTGGACATGCTGGGCCCCGGGGACCGGGACGACGACATCGCGCTGCTCGCGGCCCGGTTCGACGGGATCGCACCCAGTGACGTGGCGTACTGGTTCCTGGACCCGGAGGAGACCGCTCCGGGCCGGGCCCGCCGGTTCGCCCGCCGCGCGCTGACCCGCTGGGGGCTGGAGGAGCTCCAGGACTCGCTGGAACTGCTGGTCAGCGAGGTGGTGACGAACGCGGTGCGGTACGCCGAGCGGCCCGTGACGCTACGTCTCCTCAAGACGGACGTGCTGCGCTGCGAGGTCGGCGACGATTCCCCGCAGCTGCCGCGCCAGCGCCGGGCGCGGGACGACGACGAGGGCGGCCGCGGCCTGTTCCTGGTCAACCGGATGGCCCGCCGCTGGGGTGCCACCCGGCTGAGCAGCGGCAAGGTGGTCTGGTTCGAGCTCGGGCTGCCGGGGGCGCCGGACCGGAGCTGACCGCCCCCCGCCGTCAATGTCGCCGCGAACGCCCTCCCCCCCCCCCCCGCGGCGGCGGGGGGGGGGGGTTGGCGGGGGGCGGCGGGGCAGGCGCGAGGCCTACAGCGGCGGCCCCGGGTCCGGGTTCGGCGGCGTCTTCGTCGGCTTCGGCGTGGGGGTCGGCGTCGGAGTCGGCGTCGGGGTCGGCTTCGGCGTGGGGGTCGGAGTCGGAGTCGGCGTCGGGGTCGGCGTGGGCGTCGGCGGCGGCGTCGTGTTGCCGGACGCCGGCGGGGTGTTCGGGGTCTGGCTCGGCGTGTTCGCCGGGGAGCTGCTGCCGGTCGGCGTCTGGGCCTTGCCCATGTCGGCCTCCTCCAGGTCGAAGGAGCCGGTGTCCGCGCCCTTGAGCGCGGCCAGCGTGTACTGCTTCCAGATCGCGGCCGGGAAGCTGGAGCCGCCCGCGCGGCCGCCGCCGGCGGTACCGGTCAGGCTGACCTGCTTGTGGGTTCCGGGCTCCTCGCCGAACATCGCGACGACGGTGACGAGTTCCGGGGTGAACCCGGTGAACCAGGCCGCCCTGTTCTCCTCGGTGGTGCCGGTCTTGCCGGCGGCCTCGTAGGCCGAGCTCTTCACGGCCCGGCCGGAGCCGTCCTCGACCACGCCGGTGAGCACCTTGGTGACGGTGTCGGCGGTCTTGCGGCTGATGGCCTGGTCACCGACGGCGCGGACCGGCTTGTACTCGCGGTCCTTGTGCACGGCGGACTTGATGATGCTCGGCGTGATCCTCTTGCCGTGGCTGTCGAAGGTGGCGTAGACCCCGGCCATCTCCACGGTGTCGGCGCTCATGGTGCCGAGCGTCATGGCCGGCTTGTCGGCGGGCCAGCCGTCGCGGTCCTGCATGCCGAGGGCGAGGGCCGTCTTCTTCGCGTTCGGCGGCTTCACGTCCACGATCATCTGGGCGTAGACCGAGTTCACCGAGGAGTTGGTGGCGTCCTGCACCGTCATCATCGGGTTGCCGTAGTTGTGGTCGTCCTGGTTCTGCGGGCTGAACGGGGTGTCGCTACCGACCACGGGGCGCTTGCTGGTGCCGTCGTAGAGGGTGTTGGGCGTGATCGGCCTGCCGTCCTGAGTGGTCGCCTTGTTCTCCAGGGCGGAGGCGAGCACGATCGGCTTGAAGGTCGAGCCCGGCTGGTAGTCCTTGCGCAGGGCGTTGCTGGCGTACTGGTCGGACAGACCCGTGCCGCCGTACATCGCGACGATCGCGCCGGTCTTCGGGTCCACGGAGGTGGCGCCCGCCTGCACGGTCGCGTCGACGGGGCGGCCCTTGCGGTCGATCTTGGATTCCAGCTCGTCCTGGACGGCGCTCTCCAGGGCGGCCTGCTTCTTCGGGTCGATGTTGAGGGTGATGTCCCAGCCGCCGGCCTTGAGCTGGGCGTCGTTCATGCCGGTCTGCTTCTTGAGCTCCTCGTCGGCGGCCTGGACCAGGTAGCCCTTCTGACCCTCCATTCCAGGGGCGGCCTTGGGCTTGATCGGCTCCTGGAACTTCATTTCCTTGCGCTTGGCCGGGTCCAGCTTGCCCATCTCGACCATGTTGTCGAGGACGCCGTTGAAGCGGATCATGACGAGGCGCTTGCCGTTCGGGCCGGCCGTCGCCCAGTCGTACTGGCTGGGGGCCTGGAGGACCGCGGCGAGGTACGCGCCCTGCTCCAGGGTCAGCTTGTCGGTGTCGACTCCGTAGTAGGCCTGGGCCGCGGCCTGGATGCCGTACGCGTTGCGCCCGTAGAAGTTGGTGTTCAGGTAGCCCGCGAGGATCTCGGGCTTCTCCATCTTCTGGTCGACCTTGAGGGAGATGACCATCTCCTTCAGCTTGCGGGTCGCCGTCTGGTCCTGGGTCAGGTAGAAGTTCTTGACGTACTGCTGGGTGATGGTCGAGCCGCCGGCCTTGCCCTTGCCGGTGACCGTGTTGAACAGACCTCGGGCGATGCCCTTGAAGTCGACGCCGCGGTCCTCGTAGAAGGACTTGTTCTCGATCGCGATGAAGGCCGTCTGCACGTCCTCGGGGATCTTGCTGATCGGCACGATCTGACGGTTGAGCATGCCGTCGCTGGTGTCGCGGGTCATGACCGAGCCGTCGGCGAACTTGTAGACGTTCGTCTCTTTCAGCGCCTCGGCGTTCGGGTTGGGCGGGTCCACGTAGAAGTAGAGGCCGACCAGGGCCGCCATGCCGAGCAGGATCATCCCGAAGAAGGTTCCGAGGATCTTCCTCCAGGTGAAGAAGCGGCGTATGCCGGTCGGTTTGCCCGGCTTCCCGCCCTTGCCCTTGGCGCGCCCGCGCGGCGCTCGTCGCGCACCGCGCTGCTGCTGCACCTTTCGCGCTTCTGCTCGGCCCATCGCTCCCGCTCCGCTCGATTACCCCCCGACGTCAGCTCAGAAAGCTAACACCGCAGGTTGTGACAAAGGCTGGCCAACCGGAGTCAATACCGGTCAATTCGGACGTGAGAATCAGCACCCGCGCCGATGGAACCGACGCGCGCAAAGGCCGCGAGGTTGCGGCGGACCGTCCACGGACTGGCGGAGGAGCGCCGGAAGACTGTCGGCGGGCACTGAAAAGTGATATCACTTTGATAGGGCGCCCGATCGGCGGCCATCGAAGGAAACGGGGCAGACCATGTCGAACAACAAGGAAGTCGCCGAAACCGGCGTACGGGAGTTCCCCGCGCGGAGCGTGGGCGGCGGGCTCGCGCTGCTGCTCGGCCTGGTGGGGGTGCTCGCCGGGGTGGGTCTGGTCTTCCTCGGCGCGACCGCGGGCACCGACGGCGCCAAGGCGGGCCTGATCATCTGCGGCATCCTCCTGACCATCGCCGCCTTCATCGCCATGTGCGGGCTGAACACGGTCGCACCGGGCGAGGCCCGCGTGGTCCAGCTCTTCGGCCGCTACCGCGGCACCGTCCGCACCGACGGACTGCGCTGGGTCAACCCGCTGACCTCCCGTCGGCGTCTGTCCACCCGGGTGCGCAACCACGAGACCCCCGTCATGAAGGTCAACGACGCGTACGGCAACCCGATCGAGCTGGCGGCCGTCGTCGTGTGGCGGGTCGAGGACACCGCGCGCGCCGTCTTCGAGGTCGACGACTTCACCGAGTTCGTCCAGACCCAGACCGAGACGGCCGTCCGGCACATCGCGATCGAGTACCCCTACGACGCCCACGAGGACGGCGGCCTGTCCCTGCGCGGCAACGCCGAGGAGATCACCGAGAAGCTGACCGCCGAACTGGCCGCCCGGGTCGACGCGGCCGGCGTCCAGATCATCGAGTCCCGGTTCACCCACCTCGCGTACGCCCCGGAGATCGCCTCCGCGATGCTCCAGCGCCAGCAGGCGGGCGCCATCGTCGCGGCCCGCAAGCAGATCGTCGAAGGCGCGGTCGGTATGGTCGAACTCGCCCTGACCCGCCTCGCGGAGCAGGACATCGTGGACCTCGACGGGGAACGGAAGGCGGCGATGGTGTCCAACCTGATGGTGGTCCTGTGCGGGGACCGCGCGGCCCAGCCCGTCGTCAACACGGGCACCCTCTACCAGTGAGCCCCGACGGCGGCGGCGACACGGAGGGCACAGGGCCCGGACCCGAGCCCGGACCCGCGGCCGGGCCGAAGCAGGCCCGCCAGGCCCGCAAGCAGGTGCTGCTGCGGCTCGATCCGCAGGTGCACGACGCGCTCGCGCGGTGGGCCGGCGAGGAGCTGCGCAGCGCCAACGCGCAGATCGAGTTCCTGCTCCGCCGCGCCCTGTCCGAGGCCGGCCGGCTGCCCGGCGGAGCGGGTCCCATCCGCCCCCGCGGCCGCCCGCCGAAGCCCGCCGACTGACCGCAGGACCCCTGAGGCGAAATGCCCCAGGGGTCCTTTTTGTAACTGTGACAATCCCGCCTGACCTGCGGAAACGCCTTCCATCCCGCCAGCTATACACCGTGCGTATACAACGAGGGTATACACCGCATGTACAGTCGTAGACATGTCCATCGGTCACACATTGCTCGGTCTCCTGGAGGCCGGCCCCCGCCACGGTTACGACCTCAAGCGCGCCTTCGACGAGAGATTCGGGCACGACCGTCCGCTCGCCTACGGACAGGTCTACTCGACCATGTCCCGGCTCCTGAAGAACGGTCTCGTCGAGGTCGACGGAGTGGAGAGCGGCGGCGGTCCCGAGCGCAAGCGGTACGCCATCACCGACGCCGGGATCACCGACGTCGAGGGCTGGCTCGCGCAGCCCGAGAAGCCCGAGCCGTACCTCCAGACCACGCTCTACACCAAGGTCGTGCTCGCCCTCCTCACCGGCCGCAGCGCCCAGGAGCTGCTGGACACCCAGCGCGCCGAGCACCTGCGCCTGATGCGCATCCTGACCCAGCGCAAGCGCAAGGGGGACCTCGCGGACCAGCTGATCTGCGACCACGCCCTGTTCCACCTCGAAGCGGACCTGCGGTGGCTCGAACTCGCCGCCGCCCGCCTCGACCAGCTCACCCAGGAGGTACGCCGATGACCCCGGCCGGCACCCTGCTCAGCGCCACGGAGCTCCGTAAGGCGTACGGCACCACCAACGCCCTCGACGGCGCCGAGTTCTCCATCCACGCCGGCGAGGTCGTCGCCATCATGGGGCCCTCCGGCTCCGGCAAGTCGACCCTGCTGCACTGCCTCGCGGGCATCGTCACCCCCGACTCCGGCACCATCACCTACGCCGGCCGCGAGCTCTCCGCGATGAACGACGCCGAGCGCAGCGCCCTGCGCCGCGGCGAGTTCGGCTTCGTCTTCCAGTTCGGCCAGCTCGTCCCCGAGCTGACCTGCGTGGAGAACGTCGCCCTGCCGCTGCGCCTCACCGGCGTCAAGCGCAAGAAGGCCGAACGCACCGCCCTGGAGTGGATGGAGCGGCTCCAGGTGGACGACCTCGGCGGCAAGCGCCCCGGCGAGGTCTCCGGCGGCCAGGGCCAGCGCGTGGCCGTCGCCCGGTCCCTCGTCACCAGCCCCCGGCTGATCTTCGCCGACGAGCCCACCGGGGCCCTGGACTCCCTCAACGGCGAGCTGGTGATGCAGCTGCTCACCGAGGCCGCCCGGTCCACGAACGCCGCCGTCGTCCTCGTCACGCACGAGACCCGCGTGGCCGCGTACTCCGACCGCGAGATCGTCGTACGGGACGGAAAGTCCCGCGACATGGAGCGCGCCGTATGACTCGCCGTTCGAGCCGCGGCAAGCAGAGCACGCTCCAGGTCTGGGCCCGCGATCTCGCGCTCGGCGCCCGCTTCGCCTTCGGCGGCGGCCGCGAGGGCTGGACCCGCACGATCCTGACCGGCGTGGGCGTCGGCCTCGGCGTCGCCCTGCTGCTCGTCACCAGTGCGATCCCGGGTGCCATGGCCGCCCGCGACGGGCGCAGCGACGCGCGCCAGACCTTCTCCTCGCCCACGGTCGAGGAGGCCGGGCAGGACACCCTGCTGATCGCGGGCGCGGACCAGTCGTACCGCTCCTACGGGGTCGACGGACGGCTCGTGCAGGCCGAGGGGCCGGACGCCCCGCTGCCGCCCGGCCTGAAGAGGATCCCCGGACCCGGCGAGCTGGCCGTCTCCCCCGCCCTCGACGAGCTGATGAAGACCGACGAGGGCAAGCTGCTGCGCGACCGCCTCGACGGGAAGATCGTCGAGACCATCGCGGACGCGGGCCTGGTGGGCCCCGGCGACCTCTACTTCTACGCGGGTAGCGACCGGCTGGCCCCGGTCCAGAAGAGCACGCCCGACGCCGTCAAGCGGATCACCGGCTTCGGGAACGACATCAAGAAGGAGGCGCTCGACCCGGTCCTCGCCCTCCTCGTGGTCATGACCTTCGTCGCCCTGCTGATGCCGGTCGCCGTGTTCATCGCCGCCGCCGTCCGCTTCGGCGGCGACCGCCGCGACCGCCGGCTCGCCGCACTGCGCCTGGTGGGCGCCGACGGCCGGATGGTCCGCCGGATCGCCGCGGGCGAGGCACTGGCCGGATCGCTGATCGGCCTGGTCCTGGGCACCGGCTTCTTCCTGGCCGCCCGTCAGCTCGCCCCGGCCATGGACCTCTACGCGCGCAGCGTCTTCCCCTCGGACCTCAACCCGACGCCCTGGCTCGCCGCACTCGTGGCACTCGCCGTACCGGCCGCGGCCGTCGCCGTGACCCTGTTCGCGCTGCGCGGCGTGGTCATCGAACCGCTCGGCGTGGTCCGTACGGCGACCCCGCGCAGGCGCCGGATCTGGTGGCGGCTGCTGCTCCCGCTGGCCGGACTCGGCCTGCTCGCCCCGATGATGGGCCGAGGGAACGACAGCGGGCGGTTCAACCAGTGGCAGGTCTCCGGCGGGGTGATCCTGCTCCTGGTCGGCATCACCGCCCTGCTCCCCTGGGTACTGGAACGGGTGGTCGGCCGGATCGGCGGCGCGGGCCCGGTCTCCTGGCAGCTCGCCGTCCGCCGGCTCCAGCTCACCAGCGGCAGCGCCGCCCGGCTGGTCAACGGCATCGCGGTCGCGGTCGCCGGTGCCATCGCCCTGCAGATGCTCTTCGCCGGCACCGAGGCCTCGTACACCCGCGAGACCGGCCAGGACCCCACCCGGGCGTCACTCGCCCTCCTGATCCGCACCCCCGGCGGGGGCGAAGCCGTCAGCCAGGCCCTCGCCGGGACCACGGGCATCACCCAGGCCGTCGCGCTGACCTCGACCCAGGCCGCGCGCAGCCCCGAGATGTCGGAGGAGAGCAAGGGGATCTCCGTCACGATCGGGACCTGCGCCGCCCTCAAGGAAGTCGGGGACCTGCCCTCCTGCAAGGACGGCGACGCCTTCGTCCTCACCGGCGCCCCCGCCCCCGGAGGCAGGACCGGCGACACCGCCCGGCCGGGCGAGAAGCTGTTCGCCGGGAACATCTACGGCGGCGAGGCCCCGCCGCCGGTTGCCTGGACCCTGCCCGCCGACGCCCGGACCGTCCAGGCCCGCAAGGACCCGCGCGGCAGCATGGAGACCGGCCTACTGGTCACCCCCGCCGCTGCCCCGAAGGGCATGGGCGGATTCCAGTCCTCCCAGGTGTTCGTGAAGCTGGACCCGAACGTGCCCGACGCGATGGAGCTGGCCCGGACCGCGGCCTTCAAGGCCGACCCGCTGGCCGTCGCCGCGACCATGCAGGCCACCGAGACCAACAACCGGTACGCCAACATCCGGACCGGCCTGTTCGTGGGCTCCGCCCTCGTGCTGATGCTGATCGGCGCCAGCCTGCTGGTCTCCCAGCTGGAGCAGCTGCGCGAGCGCAAGAAGCTGCTGTCCGCCCTGGTCGCCTTCGGTACGAAGCGCTCCACGCTCAGCCTGTCCGTGCTGTGGCAGACCGCCCTCCCGATCGGCCTGGGCCTGGCCCTGGCCACGGTGGTCGGACTCGCCCTCGGCACGGTGCTGATGCGGATGGCGGCCGTCACGATCCGGATCGACTGGACCTCGGTCCTGACGATGATCGGCATCGGCTCCGGCGTGGCCGTCCTGGTCACCCTGCTGAGCCTGCCGCCGCTGCTGCGCCTGATGCGCCCGGACGGGCTGCGCACGGAGTAACCCCGCGCGCACGAAGCCCCGTACGCCGGAAGTCCCGTACGCCCGCTCTCAGTCCGTCAGCCAGACGGGGAGCGGGCGTACGGCTTCGCGCAGCGCGTCGGCGACGGCGCGGAACTCCTCCTCGCGGGCCGTGCCCGTCCGCATCGCCAGCGCGATCCGGCGCGAGGGCACGGGCTCGGCGAAGTACCCGGTGGCCAGCTTCTCGTTGCGGGCCGTCTCCAGCCGCAGCGCGGTGCGCGGCAACAAGGTGACGCCGAGCCCCCCGGCGACCAGTTGTACGAGGGTGGACAGCCCGGCGGCGGTGGTGGTGACATCGGCCCCGGCGGTGCGTCCCGCGTGGCGGCAGATGTCGAGGGCCTGGTCGCGCAGGCAGTGGCCCTCGTCCAGCAACAGCAGTTGCAGGCCGCGCAGTTCCTCGCGCGGGATGTCCTTGCGTCCGGCGAGCGGGTGGTCGCGCGGCGCGAGGAGCACGAAGTCCTCGTCGAAGAGCGGCAGTTCGGTGACTCCGGGGACCCCGAGCGGCACGGCGAGCAGCAGCAGGTCGAGCCGTCCGCCGGCCAGCCCCTCCAGCAGCGAGGCCGTCTGCTCCTCGTGCACCTGGAGGTCGAGGCGGGGGTAGCGCCGGTGGAAGAGCCCGAGCACGGTCGGCAGCAGGTACGGGGCCACGGTGGGGATCACCCCGAACCGCAGCACCCCGGTGAAGGGGGCCCGTACCGCCTCGGCCTCCTCCAGCAGCCCGCCCATGGCGTCGAGCACGGCCCGCGCCCGGACCGCGATCCGCTCCCCGGCGGGCGACAGCAGCACCTTGCGCGTGGTCCGCTCCAGTAGCCGGACCCCGAGCGCCTCCTCCAGTGCGGACACGGCGCCCGAGAGCGCGGGCTGGCTCATGCCGATGGCGGCGGCCGCGTCCCTGAAGTGCAGGTGTTCGGCCACGGCGGCGAAGGCCCGCAGCTGTGCGAGCGTCGCCTGCTTCGCTCCCCTGTTACCCACATTACCGACAGCCACTGATAGGCACCTCCGATCACCGACCTCTAGCTTAGCTATTTCCGCAATCAATGCAGGTGTGTCAGCATGTGAGATACGTCCAACCCCGCCGGAAAGCCCCCAAAAGGGTCACTTTCCCGTCCGCAAGGAGAGCACGTGCTCACTGTCGGTGACAAGTTCCCCACCTACGACCTGACCGCTTGTGTGTCGCTGGAAGCCGGCAACGAGTTCGCGCAGATCGACCACAAGTCCTACGAGGGCAAGTGGCGCGTGGTGTTCTTCTGGCCCGCCGACTTCACCTTCGTCTGCCCGACCGAGATCGCCGCCTTCGGCAAGCTGAACGAGGAGTTCGCCGACCGCGACGCGCAGATCCTCGGCGTCTCCGGCGACTCCGAGTACGTCCACCACGCCTGGCGCAAGGACCACGCCGACCTGCGTGACCTGCCCTTCCCGATGCTGGCCGACTCCAAGCACGAGCTCATGAAGGACTGCGGCATCCAGGGCGAGGACGGTTTCGCCAAGCGCGCCGTCTTCATCGTGGACCCGAACAACGAGATCCAGTTCTCCATGGTGACCGCCGGTTCCGTCGGCCGTAACCCCAAGGAGGTCCTGCGGGTCCTCGACGCCCTGCAGACCGACGAGCTGTGCCCCTGCAACTGGAACAAGGGCGAGAGCACCCTCGACGCCGGCGCGCTGCTGGCCGGTGAGTGACGGATGTCCCTCGACTCCCTCAAGTCCGCCATACCGGACTTCGCCAAGGACCTGAAGCTGAACCTGGGTTCGGTCATCGGCAACAGCGACCTCCCGCAGCAGCAGCTGTGGGGCACGGTGCTCGCCTGCGCGATCGCCGCCCGCTCCCCGCGCGTCCTGCGTGAGCTGGAGCCGGACGCGAAGGCGGCCCTGTCTCCGGAGGCGTACACCGCCGCCAAGTCCGCCGCCGCGATCATGGCGATGAACAACGTCTTCTACCGCACCCGCCACCTGCTGTCGGACCCGGAGTACGGCACCCTGCGCGCCGGTCTGCGGATGAACGTCATCGGCAACCCGGGCGTGGAGAAGGTCGACTTCGAGCTGTGGTCGCTCGCGGTCTCCGCGGTCAACGGCTGCGGCCAGTGCCTGGACTCGCACGAGCAGGTCCTGCGCAAGGCCGGCGTGGACCGCGAGACGGTCCAGGAGGCCTTCAAGATCGCCTCGGTGATCCAGGCCGTCGCCGTCACCCTCGACGCGGAGGCCGCCCTCGCGGGCGAGTGACACCGCGTACGCGTACCAGCGCCCCCGCAGCCGTCCAGGCCGCGGGGGCGTTTTCGCACGTTCGGGTGGCATATTCCGCTTACGGGACACCGTCGTGGTACCGCCCTACGATGATGACCTCGACATCCACCACCAGGAGGCGCCATGTCTGCCGCAGCAGTCGAGCACCCCCATGACGGCGACTACGCGCTGCTCATGTCCGCCAACCGGATCATGGAGCAGCTGCCGGGCCACCGAGTCGAGATCCTCGAAGGGAACATCATCTTGACCCCACCGGCAGATGGTCCCCACGCCAGCGCGCTGACCGCCCTCATGATCCCTTTCCTCGCGGCCGGTCTGCACGGCGAGGGATCCGAGGTGCTCCAGGCCATCGGCCTGTGGCTGCCGACCGGTCCGGTGGACTACGCCGTGCCCGATCTCGCCGTGGTCGACGCCGATTACCCGGACCACGAGACCGAGAACAATTGCTACGAGCCGGCCTGCTTCCGCCTCGTCCTCGAAGTCACGAGCAGCAACCACAGCAACGACCTCAAGGTCAAGGTCCGCGCGTACGCCCAGGCCGGGATCCCGGTCTACGTCATCGTCGACCGCAGGAACGTGCGCGTCCACCTCCTCACCAACCCTGTCGGTGAGGGCTACGACAACCACCGGCTCTACGCTCCCGGCCAGCAGCTCACCCTGCCCGACTCCATCGGCGCCAAGGTCACACTCGACGCCGCCGACCTGCTGAAGGCCGGCGGCTGCCCGGTCGCCGCGCCCGGCGTCACGGACTGACGCCACCGCCGCCGGGCTCAGGCTCCGCCGGCGTCGTTGCGGGTCTGGCCCGACTCGTGGAGCGCCTGGCCCAGGGCCGTCGCCCCGTGCGGTGCGGGGCCCACCGGGGAGAGCCCGTGGTGGAGCTGGTCGCGGGAGTAGGCCCGGAGGTAGCCGACCACGGTGTTGGTGACGGCGACCAGCGGAACGGCGACCACCGCTCCGCCGATGCCCGCGATCATGCCGCCGGCCGCCACCGACAGCACCACCGCCAGCGGGTGCACCCGTACCGCCCGGCCCAGGATGAAGGGCTGGAGCACGTGGCCCTCGATCTGCTGCACGGCCAGGACCACCAGCAGCACCATCAGTCCGGTGAACGGCCCCTGGGTCACCAGGGCCACGACCACCGCGAGGGCTCCGGAGACCACCGCGCCGACCAGCGGGATGAACGCGAACAGGAAGATGAAGACGGCGAGCGGGACGGCCATCGTCACGTCGAGGAAGTACAGCCCGAGGCCGATGAAGATGGCGTCGATGAGCGCGACGAGCACCGTGCCGCGCACGTACGCGGTCAGGGTCCGCCAGGCGCGCGGTCCGGCGCCGGCCACGCCGGGGCGGGCGCTCGACGGGAGCAGACCCAGCGTCCAGTTCCAGATGCGCTTGCCGTCGTAGAGCAGGAAGAGCGTGGAGAACATCGCGAGCAGCATGCCCGTCAGCACCTCGACGAGGACGGTCACGCCCTGAAGTCCGGCGGAGGTGATCTGCTCGGTGTTGGTGCCGATGGTCTCGCTGAGGTTCTTCGCGATGTCGTTGATCTGCTTCTCGGTCACGTGGAACGGACTGTCCAGTGCCCAGAGTTTGAGCTCGTTGATGCCGTCGCGGACCCGGTCGGAGAGCTGGTCGAGGTTGTCCATGACCTGCCAGACCACGAACCAGCCGACCAGCCCGATGACCACGAAGCCGAGGATCGCGGTGACGGCGGTGGCCAGGCCCCGCGGCATGCCGAGGCGGCGCAGCCGCACCACGAAGGGCTGGAGCAGGGCGGTGACCAGGAGGGCGGCGGCGAAGGCGAGGACGACCAGGCGGACTTCGCTGATCACCTTCATCAGGACCCACAGCATCCCGGCGAGGAGCAGCAGCCGCCAGCTCGCCTCGGCGGCCACGCGCATGCCCCACGGGATGACGGTCACCGGGTCGGGCCGGCCGGGGGGCTGGTAGCCGCCCGCCGGCGCGGAGGCGGGCTCGGCCGGGCCCGGGGCCGGCGGGACCGCGGGCGGCGGCGGGTACGCCGGGGCCGGGGGGTGCGGGGGGTGCGCGGGGTGCGGCGGATGCGCGGGGCGCGCGGGCAGGTCCCCGGAGGTCTCGGCCTCGACCTCGGCACGCCGCTCGTCGAGCCTCGCCTCCATGCGGCTCAGCTTGTTCCCGAGCCGGCCGAGCCAGCCCGCCGTCTTCGCCATGTCGTTCCCTTCCCCCCGCCCCGACCCGATCTGCCCGGACACACCTCGCAAGACCGTACACGCGAGGAGCCCCGCACCGTAGGACGGTGCGGGGCTCCTCGGGGTTGAGGCGCGCGGGCGCTCTCTTGCCCGGGGCTAGTACCAGCCGTTGGCCTGGTGGTAGCTCCAGGCTCCGCACGGGCTGCCGTAGCGGCTGTTCATGTAGTTCAGGCCCCACTGGATCTGCGTGGCCGGGTTGGTGCGCCAGTCGTCGGCGACCGAGGACATCTTCGAGCCGGGCAGCGCCTGGACGAGACCGTACGCGCCCGAGGACGAGTTCACGGCCTTGTAGTTCCAGGTCGATTCCTCGTTGATGATGTTGGAGAAGCACTGGAACTGCCCTGCCGGGACGATCTGCTGGGCGATGGCCTTGACCTGGGCGACCGTGTACGAGCCCTGGACCGCGAAGTCGGAGGCGTCGCGGGTCGCGGAACGGCTCGCGGCCTGCTCCTTCGCCTCGCGCTCCTTCTTCGCCTTGTCGTCGGCGGCCTTCTGCGCGTCGGCCTTCTTGGCCTTGGCGTCCTGGGCCGCCTGGATGCGGGCCGCTTCCTCCGCCGAACGCTTGGCGTTGGAGTCGGCGGCGTGGGCGATGGCGTCGGCCTGCTGCGTCAGGGACGCGTTCTGGACCTGTGCCTGATCGCCGACCGGGATGTCAGTGAGGAGAGTCGTCCCCGACGCGGTCGTCTCAAGGTTGTTCGAAACGGGGTCGCCAGTGGCAACGCCCACGACTGCGCCGACGGTGGTGACCGCCGTGGCCGAAGCCACTGCGAATCCCCGAACCGAGATCCGGCTCACACGGTGTCCTTCCAGCAGCGTCCGCAGTGACCGCGCGGGCGCAATAGTGCCCCTCGACACTGGCCTCCATGGTGGTGCGGTCACTGGAGACGCGGGCCCGTGGGCAACTCCCTTGCGGGAGTGCCGCGTGATGCTCCGGGCGGCATACGGCGAACGACTGTGGAGTTAGTGGTGCTGCGCGTACCTCACGGGAGATACAGGTGTGCCGTATGCGGGGCCTGACGGAAAACAGACTCTGCCGGACCTCGACGCCGCAGGGCAATTCTCCGTTGCGTGGGAAAGGTCACACCTGGCATGTCGCCGTTGTTTTCCTCAAACCCCTGTGCACGAAGGCGCCGCCCGGCTAGGCTCCTGGGCCTTTGCCGGGCGGCGCCAACTCGCCTTCCCGCTATGGGGTTTTTACCCCTTTCCCGCCTACAGGGTCTCCAGCATCTCGGTGACGAGCGCGGCGATCGGGGAGCGCTCGGAACGCGTCAGCGTGATGTGCGCGAAGAGCGGATGCCCCTTCAGTTTCTCGACCACGGCGACGACTCCGTCGTACCGACCGACCCGCAGGTTGTCCCGCTGGGCCACGTCGTGGGTGAGGACGACCCGCGAATTGGCCCCGATCCGGGACAGAACGGTCAGCAGGACGTTGCGCTCCAGCGACTGGGCCTCGTCCACGATCACGAAGGCGTCGTGCAGCGAGCGGCCCCGGATGTGCGTCAGCGGCAGGACTTCGAGCATCCCGCGGCCCAGCACCTCCTCGATGACCGCGCGCCCGGCGACCGCCGAGAGGGTGTCGAAGACCGCCTGCGCCCAGGGGCTCATCTTCTCGGACGCGTCCCCCGGCAGGTAGCCGAGGTCCTGGCCGCCCACCGCGTACAGCGGCCGGAAGACCATCACCTTCTGGTGCTGCCTGCGCTCCAGCACGGCCTCCAGACCCGCGCACAGCGCCAGCGCCGACTTTCCGGTGCCGGCCCGGCCGCCCATCGAGATGATCCCGATCTCGGGGTCGAGGAGGAGATCGAGCGCGATGCGCTGCTCGGCGCTGCGGCCGTGCAGTCCGAAGGCCTCGCGGTCGCCCCGTACGAGCTTCACGTTGCCGTCGGCCGTGACCCGGCCGAGCGCCTTGCCGCGCTCGGACTGGAGGACCAGTCCGGTGTGCACGGGCAGTTCGGCGGCCTCCGGTACGTAGAGCCGTTCCTCGCTGTAGAGGAGGTCCACTTGTTCGCCGGAGAGCGCGAGCTCGCTCATGCCGGTCCAGCCGGCGTCGGTGATCGCGAGCTCGGCGCGGTACTCCTCGGCCATCAGCCCCACGGAGGAGGCCTTGATGCGCAGTGGGAGATCCTTCGAGACGACCGTGACGTCGTATCCCTCGGCCTGGAGATTGCGGGCGACCGCGAGGATGCGCGAGTCGTTGTCCCCCAATCGGAAGCCGGCCGGCAGGACGCTCTGGTCTGAGTGGTTGAGCTCGACACGCAGGGTGCCGCCCAGATCGCCCAGCGGGATGGGTGCGTCGAGGCGTCCGTGGAGAACCCGGAACTCGTCGAGCAGGCGCAGGGCCTGGCGGGCGAAGTAGCCGAGTTCGGGATGGTGCCTCTTTGCCTCCAGCTCGGTGATCACCACGATCGGGAGCACGACCTCGTGCTCTTCGAACCGCGTGATCGCGTTGGGGTCTGCCAGCAGAACGCTGGTGTCGAGGACGTAGGTCCGCCTGTCGGGCAGGCGGCTCTTAGTGCTGGTCACCACGGAAGGACGTACCCCCTCGGAAGAGGTCGGGCCATGAAGACCGGACCGGTCATCGGCACCCCTGCGCGGGCCGACTTCCGGCCCTCCACTCCGTCCGTGCGAACCGCACGTGCGTCCTGGTGCAAAGGGCCTCCCGGGCGGACGACCCCATGCCGTCCGCTGAGACTCGACACCCGTGGATCGGGCGTCGACCTGCAAGGGATATTCCCCGAATGGGTCCAGCCATGCCATGGCATATGACGGACGCTCGGTGAATCCCTGGTGAAGGCCTCGCGAGGAGGGTTCCCGGGGACGCGCGGCGGCGCGCGGGGGTACGGGGACGGCGCGCCGCGGAAGGGTCCGGGCGCGCCGTGAGGTGCCGAGGGGGTATCAGGTACCCACAGGTCAGGGCCGTACGAGGGTTCCTGCCGGGTGGGGCGGGTGTCAGGTGCCGTAGCGCCGGTGGCGGGCGGCGTAGTCGCGCAGCGCGCGCAGGAAGTCGACCTTGCGGAAGGCCGGCCAGAAGACCTCGCAGAAGTAGTACTCGGAGTGCGCGCTCTGCCACAGCATGAATCCGGACAGCCGCTGCTCGCCGCTGGTGCGGATCACGAGGTCCGGGTCGGGCTGGCCGCGCGTGTAGAGGTGCTCCGCGATGTGGTCGATGTCGAGGATCTCGGCGAGCTCCTCGAAGGAGGTGCCCTTCGACGCGTGCTCCAGCAGGAGGGAGCGGACCGCGTCGGCGATCTCCTGGCGGCCGCCGTAGCCGACGGCGACGTTGACCAGTATTCCGTCGACGTCGTGGGTGGCCCCTTCGGCTTCCTTCAGGACGTTCTGGGTGCCGGCGGGCAGGATGTCGAGGTTGCCCACGTGGTGGACGCGCCAGCGGCCGTCGGCGGCGAGGCCCCGCACGGTGTTCTCGATGATGTTGAGCAGCGGGCGGAGCTCGACCTCGGGCCGGTCCAGGTTGTCCGTGGAGAGCATCCACAGGGTGACGACCTCGACGTCCGTCTCGGTGCACCAGCCCAGCATCTCGGAGATCTTGTCGGCCCCGGCCTGATGGCCCTGTTCCGTCGTGCCTCCGGACGCCTTCGCCCAGCGGCGGTTCCCGTCCAGGATCACGCCGATGTGCTTGGGCGTCTCGTCATGGTCGATGCGGCCTTCCACCCGGCGTGCGTAGAGCCTGTACACAGGACGGCGTACCAGGTCGCGCAGCTTCACGATCTTCCAGCCCCTCCGAGCAATGCCCCCGATGCGGAATGCGGTCCCCCCAAGTCCGCCACATTACTGCGCACCGGGATCCGGTACCCAACTCGGTCCTGTCACAAGTCCGTGATAGGGAGGACAACGTGACTGAAAACAATCCCTATCGGGCAGAGCCCTCGCGCTACGACTCCATGGAGTACCGGCGCACCGGCCGCAGCGGCCTCAAGCTCCCCGCGATCTCCCTCGGCCTCTGGCACAACTTCGGTGACGACAAGTCCCTGGAGTCCCAGCGGGCGATCCTGCGCCGGGCCTTCGACCTCGGTGTCACCCACTTCGACCTGGCGAACAACTACGGTCCGCCCCCCGGCTCGGCCGAGCTCAACTTCGGCAAGATCTTCGCGCAGGACTTCGCGTCCCACCGCGAGGAGCTGGTGCTCTCCACCAAGGCCGGCTACCTGATGCACGAGGGCCCGTACGGGGAGTGGGGCAGCCGGAAGTACCTGCTCGGCTCGCTGGACGCCTCGCTGAAGCGGATGGGCGTCGACTACGTCGACATCTTCTACTCCCACCGCTTCGACCCGGAGACCCCGCTGGAGGAGACCATGGGCGCCCTCGCGTCCGCGGTCCAGCAGGGCAAGGCGCTGTACGTGGGCGTGTCCTCGTACACGGCGGAGCAGACGGCCGAGGCGGCCCGGATCCTGCGCGAGATGGGCGTCCGCCCCCTCATCCACCAGCCCTCCTACTCCATGATCAACCGCTGGACGGAGGAGGACGCCCTGCTGGACACGCTGGAGGAGGCCGGCATGGGCTGCATCTCCTTCGTGCCGCTCGCGCAGGGGCTGCTGACCGGCAAGTACCTCAAGGGCATCCCGGAGGGCTCGCGGGCCACCCAGGGCAAGTCCCTCAACCCGGACCTGCTGTCGGACGAGGTGCTCCGCCGGCTGAACGGGCTGAACGACATCGCGGTGCGGCGCGGGCAGTCGCTGGCGCAGCTGGCCCTGAACTGGGTGCTGCGGGACGAGCGGATGACGTCGGCTCTGATCGGCGCGTCGAGCGTGAAGCAGCTGGAGGAAAACGTGGCCGCGCTGTCCGGAGCCGCGCTCACGGAGCAGGAGTTGAAGGAGATCGACTCCTTCGCGGTCTCCACCCCCGGCACCAACATCTGGGCCCAGCGGGGCTGACCTGCCGCTTTGCCCCCGGTCCGGTGAGGACGAAAAACGGGCCGGTCCGTGGGGGGGATACGGACCGGCCCGAGGGGGGGGTTCCACCATAACCCTTCGTAAAGCCTGCTGCGTGCATTGCCGCGAGATGATTACGCTCCGGAGCCGTCCGGCAGCGCTCAGGTGGGCCGGAAACTCCCCCGGAAGCCCTGTGCGGCCTGGTCGCGGCCCGGTCCGGGGCCGTACGGGACCTCGCGCCGGACCCGGGCGCGGCGCGGCGGCCGTAGCCCCCAGGAGGGACCCTCACCGGTGCGCCGCATTGACGCCCGCCCTCCCCCTACCCTGACGGCCATGGGGATGAGGGGACAGTGGCGGGACGGCGGGGGCACGCTGATCGTCGGGCCGGCGGCGGAGGTACCCGTAGAGGTGCCCCTGGAGGTCGCGGCCTCGTACGCGGCCCGGACGCGCGGGCTGCTCGGGCGGGACGGGATCGACGGGGCCGTGCTGCTCACCCCGGCCGCGAGCGTCCACACGTTCCGGATGCGCTTCGCCATCGACGTGGCCCACCTGGACCGCGACCTGAAGGTCATCGCACTGACCACCATGCCCCCCGGCAGGCTCGGCCTGCCCCGGCTGCGCTCCCGGCACGTCCTGGAGGCCGAGGCGGGCGCCATGGCCGGCTGGGGGCTGCGCGTGGGGTCCCGGCTGCGGGTGCGTCTCAACTCGCGCTAGGCCGTCTCTTTCGGATGTTGCCGGTCAGGTCCGCGTCGTCCGGTGCCGTGCCTCGGCGGGGGGGGGGGGGGGGGGGCCGGGGGGGGCGCGGGGGGGGGGGCCGGGGGGCGGCGCGGGGGGGCGGGGTGGGG